>SLQX01000173.1 GCA_007131245.1 Bacteroidales bacterium | reverse complement strand
TTTTCAGATTAGATGCAGGAATTTCTACAATCCTGTGATTGGCCTTTATGGCATTCCTTATTCTTGTAAGGTAATCTGCAATTGGATCAGTTATCATTTGTGTTTAATATAAAAAAGTTTACAATATTACCAACTGGCTTTGGTTACCCCTGGGATGAGTCCATTGTGAGCCATTTCCCGAAAGTTAATCCGTGAAACGCCAAATTGTCTCATATATCCTTTGGGCCTTCCAGTGAGTTTACATCTGTTGTGAAGTCTAACGGGTGATGAGTTTTTAGGTAATTTTTGAAGTCCTTCCCAATCTCCATTAGCTTTAAGTTCAGCACGCTTTTTGGCATATTTCGCAACGAGTTTGGCCCGTTTGCGTTCTCTAGCTTTCATTGATTCTTTAGCCATAATCGGAATAGTTTATCTTTTAATGTTTTTAAATGGAATTCCGAATTCGCGCAGCAAAGCATACGCTTCTTTATCGGTCTTAGCGGTAGTAACGAATGTAATATCCATTCCCAAAATTTGGTTAACCTTATCAATATTTATTTCGGGAAAAATGATTTGTTCGGAAACACCAAGGGTAAAGTTACCACGTCCATCAAATCCCTTCTCGTTAATACCTTTGAAGTCACGAATACGAGGCAAAGAAACGGCAACCAAACGATCGAGGAATTCATACATTTTAGTACCGCGAAGTGTTAGCCTTACACCGATAGGCATACCCCGGCGAAGTTTAAAGTTGGAAATATCCTTTTTCGATTTGGTTTGAACAGCTTTTTGACCTGCTATGAGTGACATTTCTTCTACTGCTGTATCAATGACCTTCTTGTCAGTAATAGCAATGCCCAGACCCTGGTTTAAGCATATCTTGGTAAGTTTGGGCACTTCCATTTTATTTCTGTAGCTGAATTCAGTCGTAAGAGCAGGTGTAATCTCCTCCTCGTACTTTTTCTTAAGTCTTGGAATATAGCTCATTATTTAATTACCTCCCCTGACTTTTTAGAATAACGTTCGAGTTTGTTATCCTCATTAAACTTTCGGCCAATTTTGGTGGCATTTCCTTTGTTGTCAATCACCATTAAGTTGGATATGTGAACAGCAGCCTCCTGCTTGGTGATACCGCCCTGGGTATTTTTAGCGTTAGGCTTGGTGTGTTTGGAAATAATATTAATTCCCTCAACAACGGCTCTTTTTTTGTCACGGTCAATGCTCAGCACTTTGCCTTCCTGCCCTTTCTCATTTCCGGCAATGACCTTAACCATATCACCTTTTTTTATGTGTAACTTGGATTGCATATTTTCTAAATATTTTTCAATTAAAGCACTTCGGGCGCTAATGAGACAATTTTCATAAACTGCTTTTCACGCAACTCGCGTGCTACGGGACCAAATATACGCGTACCCCGTAATTCTTCGGTAGCAGTTAAAAGTACAACGGCGTTGTCGTCGAATTTTATGTATGTCCCATCAGGGCGACGTACATGTTTTTTGGTTCTGACAACAACAGCCTTGGAAACAGTTCCTTTTTTGATGTTTCCACTTGGGATAGCAGACTTAACAGTAACAATGATTTTATCGCCTATACCGGCATACCTTCTTTTGGTACCACCCAATACACGAATACACAAAACCTCTCTTGCTCCACTGTTATCTGCAACCGATAATTTGGATTCTTGTTGTATCATAATTATTTCGCTCTTTCAAGTATTTCAACTAATCTCCAACATTTATTTTTGCTTAAGGGCCTTGTTTCCATTATTTTAATGGTATCGCCGATATTGCACTCATTTTTTTCATCATGAGCCATAAACTTGGATGATTTTTTTATAAACTTCCTGTACATAGGGTGTTTCACACGGCGTAAAACTTTGATAACAACAGATTTGTCCATCTTATTGCTGGTTACCACGCCGACTCGTTCTTTTCTTCGGGTTCTCGTTTCCATTATCTAATGATTACTTTTTTTTTTTTTTTATGGCCCTTTTGCGGAGCTCAGTTTTAATTCTCGCAACGGTTTTCCGGTATAATTTAATTTTCAACGGATTTTCCAGAGGAGAAACCGAATGGTTGAGTTTCAACTTCAATAGGTGCTTTTTCTCTTCCTCCAACCTTTCATTGAGTTCTCCGGTTGACATTTCTCTAATTACATTTGGCTTCATTGGGTAAACGAATTTAAATCGTTAAAAAAAGCAGTAAGCCTGTTCTGTGAGCAAGCTTCAGAAGTCCTCTCAAACAGCGGCCTCTACTAAGCTGGAGGCTTGTTTACAATGAACCTCTCCAAAAAGGCTGCAAAGTTATAAAAAATATTTCAAACTTATTCTATTTATCAAAAACAAAATCCCTTCTGACAATAAACTTTGTTTTGACAGGCAGCTTTTGTGCGCCCAACCGCATAGACTCTTTTGCAGTTTCGAGATTAATCCCTTCAGACTCAAACATAATACGACCCGGGCTCACCCTTGCCACAAAATATTCAGGAGCACCTTTACCTTTACCCATCCGTACCTCAGCTGGTTTTTTGGTAACGGGTTTGTCGGGGAAAATACGAATCCACAGTTGCCCTTCACGTTTCATACGACGTGTAATGGCCTGGCGGGCGGCTTCTATCTGACGACTGGTAATCCAGCTCTCATCCAGAGACTTCAGACCAAAACTACCAAAAGCAAGCTCTGCTCCTCTTTTGGTAATGGCTTTCATACGGCCCTTTTGCTGTCTTCTGAATTTGGTTTTCTTTGGCTGTAACATTATTGCTGTAATTTTTTAAAACAATGATTATTAACGCTATTTCTTACGACGTCCTCTGAACCTGCCTCCGCCTGCTCCTGGTTTTGATTTGGTGTTATCTTCGGTAAAAGGTGTTAATTCTTTTTTACCAAATACCTCACCTTTACAAATCCATACTTTTATCCCGATACGACCATAGGTAGTATGGGCTTCGGTATTGGCATAATCAATATCAGCCCGCAGAGTATGCAAGGGGATGCGTCCTTCTTTGTAAGTTTCGGTCCGTGCCATTTCAGCTCCTCCCAAACGACCGGCAACGGTGGCTTTAATGCCTTCGGCACCCAGACGCATAGTAGCTGCAACAGCAGTTTTTATGGCTCGACGAAAAGAAATACGTCCTTCGATTTGTTTTGCAATGGTATTGGCAACCAATACGGCATCAAGCTCAGGCCTTTTGATTTCAGAAATATTGATTTGCACCTCTTTCTGAGTAATCTTTTTCAGCTCTTCCTTAAGCTTGTCAACCTCCTGACCACCTTTACCAATGATAATGCCCGGACGGGCGGTATTTATGGTAACCGTGATGAGTTTGAGTGTTCTTTCAATAATAATTTTGGATACTCCTGCTTTGGCCAATCGGGCGTTGAGATACTTTCTGATCTTATCATCTTCTACCAGTTTAGCTTCGTATTTTTTGCCGCCGTACCAATTAGAGTCCCATCCTTTGATGATTCCTAACCTTATACCGATAGGGTTTGTTTTTTGTCCCATTTGAAATATGCTTTAATTGTTTATGTTTTTACTATCAATGACAATGGTAACATGGTTCGACCTTTTCCGGATGCGGTAAGCGCGACCCTGTGGAGCCGGACGCAATCGCTTGAGCATGCGTCCACTATCAACAAATACCTCTTTAATATAAAGATGACTGTCTTCTACTCTTACCCCTTCGTTTTTGGCCTGCCAGTTAGCAATGGCACTCAGTAAAAGTTTTTCCAGACGTTCTGCTGCTTCCTTCTTGGTATACTTAAGTATACTAAGGGCCTTGTCTACCTCTTTGCCACGGATAATGTCTGCAACCAGACGCATTTTCCTGGGTGAGGTGGGGCAATTGTTAAGCCTGGCAATATATTGTGTCTTTTTTTCTTCTTTGAGTCTTTCTGCTCTAAGATGTTTTCTGGATCCCATGATTAAAATAGTTTATTTTTTGGCTTTATCTTTTTTACCCGCATGTCCGCGGAAAATACGTGTGGGTGCAAATTCACCCAGCTTATGACCTACCATATTTTCAGTGATATACACAGGGATAAATTTATTGCCATTGTGTACAGCTATGGTTTGTCCAACAAAATCAGGAGAAATCATAGATGCTCTTGACCAGGTTTTGATGACAGTTTTTTTACTGCTCCCGGCCATGGCAATTACTTTCTTCTCCAGCTTGTAGTGTATATATGGTCCTTTTCTTAATGAACGGCTCATGATCTGAATTTTTAAAGATTGATATTATTTCTTCCTTCTTTCAACAATTAATCTGCTGGAAGCCTTTTTGTGACTTCTGGTTTTAAAACCTTTAGCAGGCAAACCTTTACGGCTGCGTGGGTGTCCTCCGCTGGCGCGGCCTTCACCACCACCCATTGGGTGATCTATGGGGTTCATCACTGCTGGTCTGGTTCTTGGTCTACGGCCTAACCAACGGCTACGTCCTGCCTTACCACTTACGATATGCATGTGGTCAGGATTGGATGTACTACCAATAGTGGCCCTGCAAGTGGTAAGAACCATGCGGGTTTCACCAGAAGGAAGTTTCAGAATGGCATATTTACCATCTCTTGACATGAGCTGTGCATATGTACCGGCACTGCGTGCCATTTTTCCACCTTGTCCAGGCTTTAACTCAACATTATGCACAATGGTACCCAAAGGAACATTGGCCAAAAACATGGTGTTTCCTACCTCAGGAGTTGCTTTTTCTCCGGAAAGGATAGTTTGGCCGGTTTTTAATCCACCGGGGGCGAGGATATATTTTTTCTCACCATCTGCATAATACACCAATGCAATGCGTGCCGAACGATTGGGATCATACTCAATGGATTTAATAGTTCCGGGGATGCCATCCTTATCACGTTTAAAATCAATAAGGCGTAATTTTCTCTTATGACCTCCACCTCTGTATCGAAGGGTCATTTTACCTTTACTATTCCTGCCTCCGGTTTGATTTTTTCCAACCACTAACGCCTTTTCCGGCTTGGAGGCAGTTAGGTCTTCATTTGAGTTCAGCATTTTATTACGCTGTCCTGGAGTGGTTGGTTTGAATTTCTTTAAAGCCATCTATCTTAAATATTGCTGTAAAAATCAATAACTTGGCCTTCGCTTACGGTTACGATTGCCTTTTTTATACTGTTCGTTCTTCCGGTCATAAAACCTGTTTTGGTATAACGCATTTTGCGTTTACCCAGGTAGTTCATTGTGTTGACAGACTCTACCGTAACATTATACATCTCTTCCACCGAAGCCTTTATTTGGCTCTTGGTGGCCTTTTTGTCAACTACAAAACCATACCGATTAGGGAACTTTTCAGTTACCGCAGTCATCTTTTCGGTAATCAGTGGCTTAATTAAAACATCCATGTTCTTGCTATTTTTAAGGGCCGATCTTTTTCCAACCCAGCTTAATTAAATTATTTGGACAAAATACTTTCAAGTTCTTTAAGTGCACTTTCCACAAACACTACATGCTGTGTGTTGAGTATTTCATAAGTGTTGATGTCTGAGGCAACAGCTACCCGGGCCTTGGGGAGATTTCTTGAAGCAAGGGAGATATTCTGATCCATGGCTGGTAATATCAACAAAGATTTTTTATCCTGCATATTAAAACGTTCTAATATTTCAAGATAGTTCTTTGTTTTAGGGGCTTCCAGCGAAAAATCTTCCAGGATCAGAACACCATTTTCTTTCACCTTGTAAGAAAGTGCAGACCTGCGTGCAAGTCTTTTTACCTTTTTGTTGACTTTCAGACCATAGTCTTTGGGTTTTTTACCAAAAGCTCTACCACCACCTCTGAGCAAAGGAGATTTGATGTCGCCAATACGAGCAGCGCCGGTTCCTTTTTGCCGACGAAGTTTGCGTGTACTTCCTTTTACCTCATTTCTTTGTTTAGTGGCATGTGTTCCCTGCCTTTGATTGGCCAAATATTGTTTAACATCAAGATAAATAGCATGGTCATTGGGTTCAATGCCAAAGATACTATCGTTAAGCTCAATGGTTTTGGCCGATTTGTTTCCATCGATGTTATATACTGCTAACTCCATCTTTCTAAAATTAAATATGAACCTTTAGGACCAGGTACAGATCCTTTTACAATAATTAAATTCTTTTCAGGAATAATTTTCATTACCTGAAGGTTGATCATCTTCACCCTGTTTCCACCGGTTCTTCCGGCCATTCTCATACCTTTAAAAACCCTGGAGGGCCACGAAGACGCTCCCAGTGAGCCAGGTGCTCTAAGTCGGTTGTGCTGACCGTGAGTCTGCTGTCCTACACCACCGAAACCGTGTCTTTTAACAACACCCTGGAATCCTTTTCCTTTGGAAGTACCTACTACGTCAATATATTCACCTTCAATGAACACATCAACTCCCAGTAAATCACCAAATTCCTTACGATGTTCTTTTTCGAAGCGGGTAAACTCAGCTACCATTCGTTTTGGGGTGGTTTTTGCTTTTGCAAAGTGTCCCTGCATCGCTTTACTTGTGCTCTTCTCTTTTTTATCATCATAAGCCAATTGGATGGCTTCATAGCCATCCGTTTCTTTGGTTTTGATCTGAGTCACAACACAAGGACCAGCTTGTACTACTGTGCATGGAACGTTTTTTCCAGAGGCATCAAACATACTGGTCATACCAATTTTCTTTCCTATTAATCCTGACATTTTACGGAATTTTTTTCTTTACGCAATTTGCGGTTTATAATTCTTAGACCTTTATTTCTACCTCCACTCCACTGGGAAGCTCTAACTTCATCAATGCGTCTACTGTTTTGGAAGTAGATGAATAAATATCCAGCAGCCTCTTATAAGAAGATAACTGGAATTGCTCTCTTGATTTTTTATTCACAAAAGTAGCCCGTAGTACGGTGAAGATCTTCTTGTTGGTGGGTAGTGGTATAGGACCACTAACAACAGCACCTGTCGACTTTACAGTCCTTACGATTTTTTCAGCTGATTTATCAACCAGATTGTAATCGTAAGATTTCAGTTTGATTCGAATTCTTTGACTCACGGTTTGTCCTTTTTTGATTAACGATTATGCTTTAACGCCAGTTGTACTCATTGTAACTTCTTCCACAATATTCTTTGGAGCTTCTTCATAATGACTGAACTCCATGGTCGATGTGGCACGACCTGATGTAAGGGTTCTCAGAGATGTTACATATCCAAACATTTCCTGCAATGGAACTTTGGCCCGAATCACCTGCATGTTGCTGCGCGAGGATATACCATCTAATTGTCCGCGACGCCGGTTGATATCCCCAACCACATCACCCAGATTTTCTTCGGGTGTAACAACTTCCAGTTTCATGAAAGGCTCAAGTAAAGCTTTTTTGGCTTTTTTACAGGCTTCTTTGAAAGCAATTCGTGCAGCCAGTTCAAATGATAATGCATCTGAGTCTACACTATGATAAGAGCCGTCAACAAGTGTTACTTTCAGATTATCTACAGGATAACCTGCCAATACACCATTTTGCATAGCGGTTTTAAAGCCTTTCTCTATGGATGAAATAAACTCTTTGGGGATATTCCCTCCTTTAACTTTATCAATAAACTGCAATCCGGTTGTTTCCTCATCAGCCGGACCCATTTCAAAGATTATGTCGGCAAATTTACCTTTACCACCTGTTTGCTTTTTGTATACCTCTCGGTGTTCTACAGTTGAAGTAATGGCTTCTCGATAGGCCACCTGGGGTGCTCCCTGGTTACATTCCACCTTAAATTCGCGCTTGAGGCGGTCTACAATGATCTCCAAGTGCAACTCACCCATCCCTTTAATGATGGTTTGACCTGAATTTTCATCAATATTAACCTGGAATGTGGGATCTTCTTCAGCAAGTTTAATCAAAGCCTGGGAGAGCTTATCAACGTCGGCCTGGGTTTTGGGTTCCACAGCTACACTGATAACGGGATCGGGGAAGGACATCGTTTCCAGCAAAATAGGGTGTTTTTCATGGCACAGGGTATCACCGGTGTGTATGTTTTTAAACCCAACAGCAGCCCCTATATCTCCTGCTTCAATACGTTCAATGGGGTTCTGTTTATTGGCATGCATTTGTAAGATACGCGAAATCCTTTCTTTCTTGCGTGTTGATGCATTCCATACATATGAACCTGCTTCAAGGGTTCCGCTATAAACTCTGAAGAAGCAAAGTCTGCCCACATAAGGGTCTGTAGCAATTTTAAATGCCAGTGCAGCAAAAGGCTCACTGGCATCAGTTTTACGTAACTCTTCTTTCTCTGTTTTGGGATTGATTCCTGAAATAGAATCCACCTCCACAGGTGAGGGCAAATATTTAATTACTGCATCAAGCAACATCTGAACTCCTTTGTTCTTAAATGCAGAACCACACAATACGGGTGTAATTCGCATTTCAACAGTTGCTTTCCTAATGGCAGCTATTAGTTCATCTTCGGATATGGAGTCGGGGTCTTCCATGAACTTTCCCAGGAGCTCTTCACTTTCCTCAGCACATCCCTCAATAATTTTCATCCGGTATTCCTCTACCGTCTCCTTCAGATCATCTGGGATAGGAATTTCAACAAATACAGTGCCTTTTGACTGCTCTTCCCACTCAAAAGCTTTATTGGTAATGAGATCAACAATTCCCCTGAAATTTTCCTCGTAACCTATAGGAATCTGCAACGGAATGGCTGTAGCACCCAGGCGATCTTTGATTTGCTCAACAACCGTAAAAAAATCAGCTCCCGAACGATCCATCTTATTGATGAAGCTCAAGCGGGGTACTTTGTATTTATCAGCTTGCCTCCAAACGGTTTCCGATTGTGGTTCCACTCCACCAACCGCACAAAACAATGCAATTGCACCATCCAATACACGCAGCGATCTTTCTACCTCAACAGTAAAGTCAACGTGTCCCGGGGTATCAATAATATTAACTTTGTACTGCTTGTCATTGAAGTTCCAGAATGTAGTGGTAGCAGCAGAAGTAATGGTAATGCCTCTTTCCTGCTCTTGCACCATCCAGTCCATGGTAGCATCACCATCATGAGTTTCACCCAGCTTATGGTTTACGCCGGTATAATAGAGTATCCGCTCGGTGGTGGTAGTCTTACCAGCATCGATGTGGGCCATAATACCAATATTGCGTGTAAAATTTAAATCTCTGGGCATTGGGTGAAAGTATAAATAGGTTTGATAAAAAAATTAAAATCTAAAATGTGAAAAAGCTTTGTTGGCATCAGCCATACGGTGCGTATCTTCTTTTCTTTTGAAAGCAGTACCTTCTTCTTTATAAGCGGCAACGATTTCACCGGCAAGCTTGGCAGCCATCGTTTTCTCATTACGTTTGCGCGCAAATTTGATCAGGTTTTTCATTCCGATAGCCAATTTACGTTCAGGCCTGATTTCGGATGGAATTTGAAAAGTAGCCCCGCCAATCCGACGACTTCTTACTTCTACATTGGGTGTTACGTTGGCAAGTGCTTTTTTCCATACCTCCAGGCCGTCTTCCTTGGTCTTTTCACTTACGATATCTATGGCGCCATAGAATATGTTGTAAGCAAGGTTCTTTTTACCCCTGAGCATAAGATTGTTTACAAATCTTGTTACCAAAACATCATTGAATTTTGGGTCAGGAAGCAATATTCTTTTTTTGGGTTTCGACTTTCTCATTTATCCAAAAGTTTTAAATCGCTCTGATTCTTTGATTATTTTTTTGCTTTAGGTTTTTTGGTTCCATACTTGGAACGCCTTTGGTTACGACCTTCTACACCACTGGTATCAAGTGCTCCTCTGACAATATGGTACCTTACACCCGGTAAATCTTTTACCCGGCCACCACGAATCAGCACGATTGAGTGCTCCTGCAAGTTATGTCCTTCACCTGGAATATAAGAGTTTACTTCTTTACCATTGGTAAGCCTTACCCTGGCAACTTTTCTCATGGCTGAATTGGGTTTCTTGGGCGTGGTTGTATACACCCTTACACATACTCCGCGCCGCTGGGGGCAAGAGTCCAAAGCGGGTGATTTACTCTTGTAAGTCACCTTTTGGCGTCCTTTACGAACCAATTGTTGGATTGTTGGCATACTTTTATTTTAAAAAAATTATTACGTAAAAACTTCGTTATTATTTAATTATATCTCACCGAGCTTTTTTAAGGAGTGCAAAGGTACAAACTTATTTCTGAAAACCAATATGGTTAACAAAAAAATACGGCATAAACACCCCATACTCTTTTATTTAACCCCAAGTAACTCCTCAAATCCATTTTTGACGATAACAAAAATTACTGATTATCAGGATAATTCTTTTAACTACTTTTGGGGGTGCAAAAATAATAAAGTTTTGTGGTTGAAAAACATTATTTTTGAAAAAATCATGTGTAAGTAGTAAAATACAGTTTTTGTTTCTTAGTGTGGCAGACTGGAAGTCAGCCCTGAAACGCTGCCTGGAATCGCAATGTAAGCACCTTAGTTACATAGAATTCCCAGAGTGCAATGCTTGCAGTTTTTTTAACCAAACCCTGTTTTCAAGCAGTAAAGAACTCACCCCGGATTATTGATATATATGCCGTTTGGCTTACGACAAGGATTCCTGTTGAGAAAAAACGATTGGGGTTATAAAGATTTGATAATAAAAAATTTATAAGCTCAGATGCCATCCGGTTACTCAAGCAATTCAACAATCTGTTTTGATGTGCAACACTTGTAAAAACGCATCCTTTTTTCCCAGGTAAAACAACGCACGATGCCATGCGTTCTACTTTTGCATCTTTAAGACCATGATTTTTACCAAACAAACCAACGCTACCTGACAGATTCTTTTTTGTTGATTATCTTTGGTTGTAAACTGAGTCGTATGCAAAAACCCATTACCTTATGCATTTACCGTTTTGTTTCCCAAAAATCAACAGGAAATACTATATCAAAATCAATCTTGTTCCTGCTTATTGTGTATTTGGGCTCAGGTATTACTTTTGCCCAGGATATGACAGGAGTAACTACGGATCGCTATACCGGGGTAAACCGTGCTTTGCTTAACCCTTCCTATCTCTCCGACTCACCGTTTTGCTTTCATCTGAGCCTGGTTACTGCAAACCTGGGACTACAAAACAATTATTTTTACATCCCGGCCGGTAGATTTACCATTGCTGATCTGTTCGATGAGAACGCTGACATGTACCGCGATCCGGGTGGTTATTTCTCAGAAACACAACCCTACAATAACCTCAAAGCTTTTCAGTATGCACGAGTACAAGGACCATCCTTTCTTCTAAGGTATAATGATCATACTTTTGCATTTGTCAACAGCTTAAGAACGGCAACCTTTGCACGCAATGTGCCCTCTCACCTGATGAGGTTCGCTACCGAGGGCCTATCCTATACCCCGCAACACAACATAGATTACGACCAAACACCCCCATTTTCCGCAGGCACTCTCAGTTGGGCAGAGCTGGGTATCAGTTATGGTACAACTTTTTCAAATCACCCAGGCCACAACTATTCCTTTGGTGCCAAAGCAAGCTACATACAAGCCTACCATGCCAGCATATTTAATGCCGATGAACTTGAATACATGGTCAGTGATGATCGCGACATATCTATATACAATTTTACATCAACGGCTCACAGTGCAATTCCCATGGATTATGATGAAAACGAGTTTACCGGGTTGGAAAAACTTTTTCGCGGGAAGGGTGTATCTTTTGACCTCGGCATTTCTTATACCCAAAAGCTGAAACCACCGCAGAGAAAAAGTATGAAAAGACTCTATACACTACCAGACTATGAACCCTATGTCTACCGCCTTGGATTCTCTTTGTTGGATGTAGGATTTGTACATATGAATCAAAACACAAAAAGTTTGGAGTTTGACCAGGCAAACACCCTATGGGGCCAGGCACAGACAACCGATTTAGAAAATATTGATGAGTTTGTATCAAACCTTCAAAGCCAACTCCACTCCGGTGAGATACATTTAGAGGATGACAAAAGTTTCAGGGTCTTTCTCCCCACTGCTGCAAGTCTGCAGGCCGATTATAACCTGGGAAACAACTTTTTTGCTTATGGATTATGGGTGCAGGATCTTCCCCTGGTTGCAAACCGGATTTCCCGTCCTTCCTACCTGGGTTTCATACCTCGCTACGAAACACGCTGGTTTACATTTGCACTACCTGTGACGCTTTACGAGTACACCAAACCACGAATCGGGGCTTCCCTACGAATAGGGGTTCTTACAATCGGCGCAGAGCAACCCGGAGGTGTGATGCACATAAACGATCTGGAGGGATTTGACTTCTACTTTTCCATTAACTGGGGGATAAAACAATGCAGGTCTTAAAAACAAAAAGTGAACCCCTGCCTGGACTACTGGTATTAGAAACTCCTTTCGTACAGAAGATACCCGGCATTAACATTTCGTTGTTAGAATTACTCCCTGGTTTGCTAATATATTTTTATTGCATGCTCTACCCAATAATCTCCTCATGCTGCTGCACAATAAGGATTAGATGTAAACATACAACATCTGCATTTTAAAACAAAACAGAATTTGGCAAAACAACTCTTTATTCAGGGCAAAACTCTTATTTTTACAGAACAGAACTTATACTTAAACTTAAACCCAAACCCATGTACAACAAACTTATCCAAAACATTCAACCTCTGGGTTTTATGTGGCCCACAGCCAATCCATTCATTTTTTGTGTACACCATCAGGACAAATACCCCCGGGGCAATGAAGAAATGGGCCCGGATACCTCATTGGCAGGACGTTACCTTGGGCAGGACTTTACACTTAAAGACGGTTGGCGCATGTATCACGGCGAACGAGTTCCAGGCTTTCCTGCCCACCCGCACCGTGGCTTTGAAACGGTAACCATTGTGCTTGAAGGTTTTGTGGATCACAGCGACAGCCATGGTGCAGCCGGACGGTATGGCATGGGCGATGTACAGTGGATGACTGCCGGCTCTGGGCTGCAGCATTGCGAAATGTTTCCACTCATAAACAAATCATCAGAAAACCCCCTGGAGCTTTTCCAAATCTGGCTCAACCTCCCCAAAAAAAATAAGTTTTGCGATCCCCACTTCAAAATGTTGTGGGCTGAATCCATTCCTTTGATACAACATAAGGATTCTCAGGGGAAACAAACCCAGGTAAAGCTATATTCAGGGCACCTTGAAGATGCCAGGGCCCCTGCCCCGGCGCCCGACTCATGGGCTGCCAGCCCCGAAAACGGGGTAAACATTTGGACCATCAAGATGGATGCGGGCGCCAGATGGACCCTGCCGGCCACTCATGCCGAAAAACACCGCACCATCTATTTTTATAAAGGTAGTGAAATCCGCTTGGGAGGCATGGAGGTAACATCTTATAAAGCCATTGATCTAATGGCCGATCAGGATGCCATCATTGAGTGTCAACATGAAGATGGATACTTCCTTTTACTGGAAGCCATGCCTATCAATGAACCCGTGGTACAACATGGTCCTTTTGTAATGAATACACAGCAGGAAATTCACCAGGCATTTGCCGACTATCGCCAAACCCAGTTTGGGGGATGGCCCTGGGCACGCCATGATAATGTGCATGCAAGAGAAGAAGGGCGATTTGCAAAATACAAAGAGGGCAATGTGGAGCGGCCTGAGAACAACCAAGGGAGCTAAATTATCCAATTATCATCCTTCCACAAATGACAAAAAAGACTCTAAAAAACCATTATCAAATTATCTTCATTTTTTCTTCATCTTCAAGATGTAAATTTGCTAGAATTTAAATTATAACCCGGGTACCTGGCAATTTATCACCCCAGTGAATACACCAAAAAACCCAAAAGTACCATGAAAACTGCAGGAGCCATTACAGTAATTTATTTCTGTATTTTTTTATTACCAGGCAATTCGCATGCCCAACAAGGTAGTCAGAAAGAACAAGCATCTGAACAGGAATCAAGACAAACCAGGACAGAAGAACTCACACCTATAGAGCCCGTGACACCACCAAAGCAACTAATCCCGGAGCTACCCCAAAAAACAGATCCTGAAACAGGAGAACCTATTAAGCAGATAACACCCAATCAACCGACTAACCCGGACCAAAAAGGTTCTTCGGCAAGACCCGGAAAGAAAGGCGCCCGACCTGAAATTATACGACCGGGAGGTAAATCGCGGCCGGCTGGAGCAGGCAGGCCAAGAGGGGCAGGAAGACCAGGAAGAAACTAAACCAAACATATTCATACTCGCAAACCCAGTCATCAAAAATACCGTTAGTAATTTTTTCATATTTTGATAAAACTAAGGAGTAAGTGAACCAGTATTCATTTAATATTTCCCAAGCATAAATTTCACCAAAAATCCCCCGTTCATTAAATTCAGTCAAATGCAGAAATTGTTTGTCTTTATGCTTCTGTGCATTTCATCCTTCGCACAGGTGTTTTCCGTAAACCGGGAGCATGACTTTTCTGACACGCTACCTGAGATGAGTCATCCATTTTTCCATCCATACAATCACTCTGTTTTCGCAGGTTTTGGTTTTGGCAACGACCTGCTTTACACATCATCTAGCCTTTCCGATAACCAGCCCTTTTTATCTACAGATATAATGTATGCTTTCAAGGGGAGTGCCTGGACAGCTCTAACACTCTACAATCTACCCGGGGAAAAACCTTTGTTCCCTTTCTATGATATATCGGCGGGATACAGCCATGTTTTTAATAACTATTTTGATGCTGCCATATCCCTGTCTTCGTATCACAGCTCAGGTGAACTGGATGACCAGTACTACGAATCTTTTCAATATGTAAGATTACGCGGAGGATTTGACTGGAATGTTCTTTATATGCGTGCTACCCTGGGGCGAATCCTGGAAAAAAACAGCGGATATTATATATATCTGAAAAACTCACACTATTTCACCACCAGGAAAAACAGCAGTGATAACTTCTTCACCTTCGAGCCCAACATTAATATGCTTTTTGGAAAACACTCCGCAATCGCTCCCAGTATACGCGGAAATGTTGATATAGACACACCCACAGGCCCGGGCGGTCCGGGAGGAGGAAATTTCCCTGGTCAGCAGGAAACGGAAAACGAAACACAAGAAAATTTCACATTGATGCGCGTTGAATTATCAGTACCCGTTTCTTACAACTTCAGAGACCTTACCATAGAGGCTGAACCACTATTTGCCATACCATCAGTAAATGGTGAAAACGACATTGCAACCAAAGGCTTTTTTATTTTTCTAAACTTTTATTACCGGATATATTAGTTTTTGTTGTTAGGGTTACAACGCCTTTGCTGATTTTAGAAAAACGTATATAATATTTCCAAAATGAACGTCCTAATTGTAGAAGATGAGGTTAAAATGGCAGAAGAGATGGCTGCTTTTCTCACCAGGGAGCACTTTTTGTGCGAAATAGCAACCATTGGTGTTGAAGCCTCAGAAAAAATCGCTGTAAATCTTTACGATTTCGTACTTCTTGACCTGGGCCTACCGGATTACAATGGGCTCGATTTACTCAAAGAAGGAAAAATGCTTGACACACCACCCGCTTTTATCATTATAACAGCTCGTGGAGCAGTGGAAGAAAAAGTAAAAGGCCTTAACATAGGGGCTGATGATTATCTCGCCAAACCCTTTTCACTGGTGGAGCTTAATGCACGCATTCAGGCTGTTGCAAGGAGAAAGTTTAAAATTGAAAGTAGCGACATACAAATAGGCGAATTCCTTGTAAAAACAGATAACAGGATAGTAAAGCATAAAGAAAAAACGGTTGAGTTAACCCGGAAAGAATTCGACCTGCTTCTTTATCTCTTGCTGAACAAGGAAAAAACACTCACCCGTGTGCAGCTCTACGAGCATATTTGGGGCAACTTGTTCGACGATCAGTACGATAGCAACTTCATTGATGTACATATAAAAAATCTTCGGAAAAAACTCTCACCCCATGCCCCTGTTGACTGGATTAAAACTACTCGCGGTGTGGGTTACAAAATAAGTGAAGAAGAGTAACTGTATCACTGATAATCGACCCTTCCATGATTAAACTAAGATACAAACTGAGCCTTTTTAATATCCTGTCAAAATTAATATTCGGGGTTTTGTTTCTGATATTGATGCCCATGATACTGGAAAGGGTAAACACTATTCAAACGGACAACCAACTCATTGAGAAAAGAGAGCAGGTTATTGATATAATCTCCCAATGGGGAGTGGAACGTTTTACAGACAGCGGGTATGAAAACGCATTTGGCAGCTATAACATTCTCAAAGAGGAGTACATAAGCCTGGAGAAAGTTGAGTTAGAGCATAACTGGAACTTTATTGAGGTGACACGGCGAATGATAGACAACCAGATTATTGATTACAGGGTTCTTAATTACTCCTTTTACGTGGATGGGCAAATGTACTTGCTGGAAATCGGTAAAAGCCTTGCGAGTATTCAACAAACCGAGAAAAACATTCAAAAATTCACACTGGTATTCCTGGCTGTCTTTCTTGTTTTCTCTACCATCTTCGATATTGTTTTTGCAACCAAACTGATTCATCCCCTGGAAAAAATTATCAAGAAGCTTAAAAACACACCGACCCCATCATTGTATGGCAAAGCCACCCCAAATACTACCACCAGCGAATTTGTATACCTGGATAAAACCCTTGAGGAGTTGATGCAGAAAATTGAAGATTTGTTTCAAAAAGAAAGGCAAATTACTTCCAATATTTCTCATGAACTACTTACCCCAGTATCAATTGCCCGCGGAATACTTGAGAACCTGCTAAGTTCAGGGGAGCTAAATGAAGAGGCGGCCATTAAAACAGAAGAAAGCTTGAGAACCCTTTACAGGCTTAAAACCATGGTAAACTCCCTTCTGCTTATTGCCAGGGTAGAAAGCCATCAGTATCTGAGAAATGAAAGCTTTAGTATGGTTGAGCTTATCAATGAAGTAAAAAGTGAACTTGACATTATTGCTGAGGATAAAGACATTGCACTGGATACCGATTTGAAAGAAGAAAAATGGGTGAAAAATGCCAACCGGTCTCTTCTGTTTAATATGTTTTACAACATTGTAAATAATGCCATCAAGTTTACACCCCAAAAGGGTAAAATCTTCTTAACCAGTGGGACAATAAACACACAGTTTTTTATCAGTATCAGGGATACTGGTATAGGAATGAGTCCAGAAATACTGGAAAACCTTTTCATGCGATTTAAGAATCGTTCAGCACACCCGGAAAACGGCACAGGAATAGGACTGGCCATAAGCAAAACTATTGCTGATTTTCATAGCATCGAGATTCATGTTGAGTCCGAGCCGGGAAAAGGCACTGAATTTATTTTCAAATTTCCTTCATGATTTCATGATTTCTTCATTTTTGCCATCCTATATTTGACTTAATTATTAACTTAAAATTGTGCAAAGATGAAAAAGCTATTTTTAACCGCGGCTGTTCTGCTTTATATAGGCAGCGTCGCAATAAGCCAAAGCCAGAATACCGAAGAACAAGACCCCACCCAAACCCGCGAGCAGGTAGAAGAAGCTGAACAAAACTCCCGGGCTGAGCAAGCCACTGGCAGAGAAAATGAATCATCCGGCAATGCGGAACAAAACAACCATGGACAGAATGTAAGAGAAGCAGCGCAGCAAGAAGAGGGAAGCCCCGAAACGGGTGAAAGAGTCAGAGAAAAAGCTCGTGAGCAAGGTCAGGAACAACAAATGGAAAGGCAACAACAAAGGGTAAAAAAGCCTGAACAGGCAACCCGCCCCAATCGTCCTGAAAGGCCCAGTCGGCCCGAAAGGCCCAACCGTCCTGAAAGACCCAACCGCCCTGGTTTATAATCCACTTTTTCTGTTTTTCAATTTTCAAAGAAAAGGCTTGCCGTGCGTGGCAGCCTTTTCTTATTTTTTTTTGCAAGCCCAAAACCCTTGCAAAACTTTTGCCAAACAACTGCACCCCAATCATGGATGTTAATTTACATATTGATCCAGCTTAGCCAGTGTCTGATACAGATCCAATTTCATCTCCCAAAGGTTATCCACACTGTCATAGTAATAGGATAACTCCAAAAGGTAGTTAGTAAGACTTATTTCACCTTCCTCCCTTGCCCGGGAAAGCAGTTCAGCATTATCCAGAGTCTGCAAGATTCTTTGGTATTCCAGGACAGCTACCAGCAGGTTTGTTGCTTTCAGGTGCATGGTTTTCATCTGGTTGTAATACTGCAGTTTCCTGTCCTGCTCCATACCTTGCAGGGCCAGGGTTCGGGCTTTGGCATACTTCAAAGTGTTTTTGTTTTCCCACAATGGTATGGTAACCCCCACAACAATACCTTGAAACTGCTCATGGCTTAATTTTTCGCTGGCATATCCTGCAGAAAAGCTGGGAAGGTTCAGGGCTCTTTGCAGCTTTTCCTGCTTCCGGCTTATTTCAACTTCTTGCATGAGCCCTTGTATCTCAGGGTTATTATGCTCTACTTGCAAAAACCATGTCTCAAAATCCTCTATTAGGGTCACCTCTTCAAAAACTGTATCTGAAAGATGGATTTCTACCCCTCCATTCATTGTAGTCAGCCTGTCCTGCAGTTCATCCCGCTCTATTTGAATCCGCCGGGCATCTTTTTCCATATCCAACAGATTTAATCTGGCCTTATTCAATTCAATCTTTTGCGTTTCGCCTGCATCCATCATTCGGCTGTAAGCATCAGCAATACCCTGTGCATGCAACAAACGCTTATCATACTCAATAGCCAAAGCATTGTAGTAAATCAGTTCGAGACAAACAAGGTGTGCATCCAGCATCACTTCCCTTCTCAGATTATCATACTCGGGTTGCAATTGCTTGTTTCGTGCCCTGGCAATACGCCTTTTATGAATATAAGCTGTTGGAAAATCAACCTGTTGACGCAATGAAATAGTGGTTTTACTCCCCAAATCTTCAGGACTACCCGAAAACCATCCGAACTCAAATTCGGGGTTCTGTAAATAAATATCTGTTTTATTTAACAATTCCCGGGCATCCATTTGCTTTCGAAAAGCTTTGAGTCCGGTATGGTTGCTTTCAATTTCCTCCAGAACCTCTTCCATAGTATTTTGGGCATAAAGGAGAGAACCAAGAAGAAAAAGGTGAATCACCACAATAGATAGTTTCTTCATAAGTTTTAAATTTTCACTGGCTCCATTAACCTGAAAAAGAGCCTGGCCTGTGCACGAATGCACAGACACTATGTATTTTGACTGTTTTTTAAAGATCATTTTTTAACAATTAACTGATTTCTCAACCAGGTATTTACAATGGATTACGTCCAAACCCGGCAAACAGTTAATCAACATTCTTACCATACTCGCGTTTCTTTAACAAGCTATAGACAATGGGTACCAGGTAAATATTCAGCATAGTAGAAGTAAGCAATCCACCCAGGATAACCTTGGCCATGGGGCTTTGAATTTCGTTTCCAGCCACATCCCCTCTGAGTGCAAGAGGAATCAATGCCAGCCCCGCAGTGAGTGCAGTCATCAAAATGGGATTGAGCCTGTCAATGGATCCATTTACAACGCTGTCATACAGTTTGGCTCCACTTTTTTCAAGCCGTTGGTATCTCCCTACAAGAAGTATCCCGTTACGTGTAGCAATCCCAAAAAGTGTAATAAACCCAATGATGGCAGGGATACTCAAAACCCCCGAAGAAAACCACAAAGTAAACACACCCCCTATCAATGCCAGGGGCAGGTTGAGTAAAATCACTCCCGACACTTTCAAATCTCTGAATTCCTGGAATAACAAAAGAAATATTACCCCTACAGCCAGAATAGATGCAACAAGCAAAGTCCGGGTTGCGGCCTCTGCAGTTTCAAATTGCCCACCAAACTCAATCCGGTACCCCTCAGGCAAATCAACCTGCTCATCAATCCGTGACTGTATTTGTTCAACGGCTTTGCTTAAACTACCCCCAGATACATTGGCCGAAACCACCAGGTTTCTTTGCACATTCTCTCTGCTGATGGTATTGGGGCCACTGGCAGAAACAATCTCCGACACCTCAGCCAGGGAAACATATTTTCCATCACCGGTTTGTATCAGGGCATCTTTCAAACCATCCATATCTTGTGTATAACCGGTGTTTAAACGCAGAATAAGATCAAAACTGCGTTGACCTTCATAAATTTCAGCCATTCTTTCCCCTGCAAATGCCCATTCCACAAAACTTGTAAAATCCTGCATGCTGATACCGTAATAAGCCAATCTGTCACGATTTGCCCGGATTTGCAGTTGGGGAACTTCCACCTGTTCTTCGGTGGTAACATCCACCAAGCCTGGAATGTCATTTATGGCAGCTTCAATTCGTTTGCCGGTCAGGTAAAGTGTGTTTAGCTCATCACCGAAAATTTTTATGGCGATGTTGGCCCTGGTACCTGATATCATGTGATCGATCCGATGCTCGATAGGCTGACTGACGGAGAATGCCACTCCAGGAACCGAAGAAAGCCTTTCTCTTATCTCTTCAAGGAACTCCTCTCGGGAACGATGATTGAGTTGATAATTGATGTCAATTTCAGCACTGTTAGTGGATTGGGAGTGCTCGTCAAGCTCCCCCCTGCCCGTTCTGCGTGCTGTACCGGTTACCTCTGGAATGCCAAGTACGGCCTCTTCAAGCATATTTCCTACCTCATTGCTCACATCCAGTGATATACCAGGCTGACTCACTGCATTGATTGTTAAGGCCCCTTCATTAAACTCCGGAAGAAAACTTCTTCCCATGTTAATTAAAACTACCAACGCCACCATTAAAAGAATAGCCGATGAAATAATAAAATTTTTTTTATGTTCCAGGGCCTTTTCCAGTGAAGATTTATACAGGTGGGACAAATGACGGCTCAACCAGGGTTCACGTTTGGCCTTTTTCAGACGCCCCTCATCGGTTAGTAAATAATAGCTTAAAACGGGAGTAAGTGTCATGGCAACCAATAAAGAAGCACCCAGAGAAACAATGTAAGCAATCCCAAGAGGCTGCAGCATACGTCCTTCCATTCCTGAAAGGAAAAACAATGGAACAAATGCTACGATTATTATCAAAGTAGCTTTGATAATTGATGAGCGTATCTCTTTGGAGGTATCAAACACTATCTTCAAAACCGGGGTTCGCTCGCCGGGTGGCAGCTGAACATTACGTCGCAGGTGCTTATAAACATTCTCCACATCAATGATGGCATCATCTACCAGCGAACCAATGGCAATGGCCATCCCTCCAAGGCTCATGGTGTTGATATTAAGGTTGAGAAGATGCAATACAATAACCGCCGATAACAGCGAAACAGGTATGGCAATAAGTGAAATTATAGTGGTACGAAAACTCATTAAAAACATCAGTAAAATCACCACCACCAAAACAGCACCTTCCAATAAAACCTGTTGAACATTGTTAATGGCTGTTTCAATAAAATCGGCCTGCCTGAATATGGATGTATCAATAACCACATCAGGAGGCAATGATGACTCCAGGGCGGTAAGGTTCTCCTCAATGGCTTCAGTGAGCCTGATGGTATTGGCATTGGGTTGTTTGGAGATGGAAAGAATCACCGCCGGAGTGGCATTTTGTGAACCATGCCCCATTTTTACGGCTGAACCAATTTTTACCTTAGCCACATCATTAATTCTCACTGGCTTACCATTTTTCTGTGTAATTAGGGTTTTGCCCAATTGCTCCAGGTTATTGGTACGCCCCATTCCGCGAACAACATACTCGTTGCCATATTGTCGAATGACACTTCCCTGGGAATTCTGACTAATTCCCCTGCAAGCCTCTTCCACTTGCCGCATAGAAACTCCATAATGCATCATACGGTGGGGATCAACCAAAACCTGGTATTGTTTGTAATCGCCCCCTATGATGGTAACCTGGGCAACCCCTGGGGTGGCCATTAACACCGGTTTAATATCCCAGTCAGCCAAAGTGCGTAAATCCAACATGGAGGTGCTGTCGGCCTGCAAGCCTACAAACACTACCTCCCCCATCACAGAAGTTTGGGGAGCAAGAGTGGGAGTTCCTATTCCCGCCGGCATTACAGGAGAAATCTCTACCATTTTCTCACTGACGATTTGTCGGGCTTTATAAATATCTGTCCCCCAATCAAAATCTACCCATACAAAAGAAAATCCCTGGGAAGAAGCTGAGCGAACCCTTCGTACATCAGTGGCGCCATTTACAGCTGTTTCGATGGGAAAAGTTACCAGACGCTCCACCTCTTCAGCAGCCATTCCGTGAGCATCTGTCAATACCACAACTGTGGGAGCAGTAATGTCGGGGAAGACATCCACGTCCATACGGGAGGCAACCTGAACTCCGCCAACCATGAGCACCACAGCAAGAAATATAACCAGTAGTCGGTTATCAAGTGATGTTTGTAAAATTTTATCCAGCATATCTATTCTTTCTTAATGTACATGTCCGGAGTGCGGGTCTATATCACCTGAGGCCGCAGCCATCTTTACCAGGAGTGCTCCCCGGGTTACAATCCGCTCCCCTTCGTCAAGCCCATCCAAAATTTCTGTGTAAATACCATCGGTGCAGCCTGTCAAAACCTCCCTTTTTTCAAAACTTTCAGGATGAATTTGTACAAAGACAAAATAATTACCCTGTTCTTCCACAAGGGCTGATTTGGGAACCAATACCTGGGATTGCGGATCAGCTGCTTTCAAATACACATCCAGAAGTGAGCCTGTAATCCAACCTGGCTGATGGGCAATTTGCAAATAAACCGGCAATAGATGGTTCTGTAAGTTTATATTTCGGGCACGGGAAAGGACTGACCCATCCAGATCTTCCAAAGTGTAACTTTCTCCATCTGAACCAACCAGGTTTGCTGTAAAAACATGATCCATCAAGTGTGCGTACCGCTGCTGCACCTCAGCTTTGACAACCATTTGCCGGTTCTGTGCCACTGCCACAACAGGCTGCCCCGCTTCAACATACTGTCCATGGTTTACATACAGTTCTGTCAGGTATCCGCGTACAGTACTTGTAACAATCTGTCCGCTTTCTGAGAAGTTTTTGGAAAGATTATCAAACAAAGCTTTTGCATTTTTATAATCATTTTTTGCCTGGAGCAACTCCCGTTCACTTGCTATCTGAGCATCCGAAAGATTTTTTACCCGCTGATAATCAGCACGGGTTCTCTCCAGGTTGTTCCTTGCCTGCTGAAACCGCTGAGGCATATTGCCTTCTGCCAGCCCTTCGCCTGATATATTTAATAACACCTCTCCAGCATTCAGTTTCCTGCCTTCATAAAGAGAAGGATGAACCAGGTTTACAATTCCATGGGTTTGGGCACTTAAAATGGTTTCATCACCGTGCGCAGGCAACAACTCTCCCATGGTTTTTATCACCACCCCAAGTTTATCTTTCTCTACTTCTGCAGTGGCAAAGCCTACACTCCAGGATTGTTCTTTTGTAAAATGGATGGCAGCAGGATGGTCGGGTAGCAAATCCTCTGCTCCATGTATGGCTGCATGGTTATCATTATAAACCCTGAACTCGCCTAGTTCAAGCCTGTGGGTACCACTATCGACATCAATATCAACGGATACCCGGGCCATACCTTCCCGGGAAGGCTGTAACTGAAAATGGTAAATACCCGGTTTACCAGGTGATGTTATGGTTTGACTTACAGCTTTGTCGCCCAGCATCATACTAAAAGTAATTTGCGCTTCATGAACAGGTTGAAAGTCATCAACCCTTGTAAGATGCAATACAACTTCTGAGGTTTTACCTGAAGCAAACGGATCGGCTTCTGCAAAAACCTCGAAGTTTTCATCATAAGCGGTCATGAGAAGTTTTACATCATCATGATCATGGCCGTGGTGATCATGGTCATGATGCTCGCTTGCATGATCATGGTGGCAGGCCACAATGGCAAGCTTAATCAATACAATTATAAGTAATCTGTACATCCGTGTTTGTTTTAGTTAAACCATTGGCCTGAAACTTATTTAGCCACAAACCAGGCAAAAATTAAAAAAATTTGTTCGCATGCTTTCTTTGTCTTCCTGGTTGCCTAATTCCATGAACTGCTTGATGAACGGAATCCACCAAATTCAGGCAAAATCTAGTATGACAAGGGTATCTTATTTAAAACAACCTGGGGTTGCTCACCCCGCCAAGCTATGCATCTTTGCACTCTTTGCTGCATGAAAAAGGGCGCCAATGATTCAGAAAGCATTTGAATGAAACGGGTATCTTCTAAGCCCTGGGTGATAAGCTTATTGGAAATCTGCTCAAAAAAGCTGTTATTGGAGGTGGACAAAACTTTCGCCAACCCCAAAGTCTATTTGATCAGCATGCACCCATAACCAGAAAAACAAGGTTAAGATATAGGAGGTGCCCGCAAGCCATGAGAGCGACCTGCAAGAGAAAGTATAAATGAGGTTTGATTTGGGTTCTGCCAAAAGGCAAAACAAGAGGTAAGTAAATGGTTTCCAACCCCTACGACAGGAAGCATACTTAAGTTAATCCGTCCCATTGTAGTATTATCATGGGTGCAACATGGGCAATTAACCTCATGAACCTGAGACTGGGGAGGTGTCACCACCGCATCGGCAAGCTGACAACAATCATTATTATTTTTGTCTGAAGAATCTTCTTTTTCTTCTCCGTGATGGGTATTTTCCACATCACAGGTTGTGTGCTCAAAGCAAATATGGTCATCATGATGGTGATGTGGAATCACCTCATGTGCCAACAGCATAACACTGGCAATCAATAGAAAAGCTGTATATATTATTTTTTTTGCCATATTCACTTATATGAATAGCAAATATAATTGTTTTTTTTGTAAAAAATCATTGATGTCCAGTAAAACTGAATTTATTTTATTGCTAATATTATCGCTGCGCTGCAGCTTTATTGTTGATACGCTAATCTGCTGACTACAAATATATTTGCTGCGCTGCAGATTAAATTGAGCGGCAGAGCCAGGGTAATATTTGTAGAATTTATGGCAAATCACCAAACCAAGCCCCAGTTGGGCGATAATATTAAAAGAATAGATATAATAGCACATGGGGAGCGTCAAATGGTTTTTAACCGGACACCAATGATAAAAAAATAAAATATACCCTTGAAAATGACCCCAAACAGAAATCAATATTTCTGGAAGAATACCTGCTCCACCCCTTGCCTGGTAAATTAATCTTCACTTTTTGATTCATTTACAAGTAAAAAAAAACACCCTGTTAATTTAGAGCTTAACCCATTAACCTGATATACTTATAATTTGCGA
>SLQX01000015.1 GCA_007131245.1 Bacteroidales bacterium | reverse complement strand
CATGGCATGCTGGTGGTCTTTTTGTTTTGCTGTGGTTTGTTCTGTTGTTATTCATTCAGTGATTCCAGGAAAGCGACAATGAATTCTATTTCCTCTTCGGATATCTCTCCTTCATAAGAGAGCATTTGTCCAGGCCGGAACCCTTCGGTAATATCATAATCGGGGTCATAGATTGAGCGTTTCACATATTCTTCATCATACAAAACCTCCCGCTCCTGTCCATCGGTGATAACGGTGATGGTTTCTCCATATCGCCCGGCAAAAGTGGGCCCTACCAGTGAGCTGCCATCGAGCGAATGGCAGGCTGTACAACCTTTGCTGCTTATAATTTGTCGGCCCAGGATGGCCGGGTCGGCATCATCAGGGACTTCCAGTGTCATGGCATCAGGGTCGTGGTACCACTCCCAGAATTCATCCTGCTCCATGACAACCACCTCGCTGAGCATGTACGAATGCTGTAAACCGCAGTATTCCGCACAAAAGACCGAGTAACTTCCTGTTTTGGTGGCCTCAAACCATGTGCGGTTGTTGGCCAGGCCGGGTACCATATCCTCTTTAATACGGAAGGCAGGGATGTAAAAAGCGTGCAACACATCCATGGCATTAAGATTTATAATTACTGCCGTATCTACCGGTACATAAAGCTTATCGGATACACGGCCGTTTTCATATTCAAATGAAAAACTCCACATGCGGGCATGTGAGGTAATTGTAACCCCTTCTTCGGGTGGCTTTTTCATGGGTATCCATCCTACGTAGCCGTAATAAAACATTCCCATTACCAGTATCAGCGGGATGACCGTCCAGGTAATTTCAAGGGTTGTACTGTCCTTTACCTGGGTGGCTTTGGGATTACGTTTTTTATTGTAGCGATAGATGAAAAATATCATTACCGCGGTAATACTGATGAGAAAAAAGAACGCAATTCCCAGAATAAACATGAAGGCAAAATCTACACCTTCCACGAATGTTGAAGCTCCTAAGATCATATTAGTCTATTATCTGTATGAATAATCAAAAAAGGTAACATAAAGTACCAAAAGAAACAGTACAAGCACAAACACCGTAAATATGGTGTAAAGCTTATTGTCGAACTTCAGGTGCATAAACCAAACCAATACTATAGCTGCTTTGACACCTGCTATGAGCATTGCCACAAGGGTGCTTAAGGCGCCCAACTCAAGGCTTGTTACTGCTACACTGACGGCTGTAAGAATCAGCAATACCCCCAAAACAATCAGATGGGTTGTGTAGCTCATTATATGATGTTTTTCCTGACTCATAAACGCGGTTTTAATGGATTAAATAAAACAAGGGAAACAAGAAAATCCAGATCAGGTCTACAAGGTGCCAGTAAAGGCCGGTGTTTTCCAACCACACATAGTCTGTCTGATGAACCTTTTCCTTGCGTATCTGCTGAAACACATAAATAAAAAGCGCCATACCGATAATAATGTGCAGGGCATGGATGCCTGACATAACGTAGTAGAGTCCAAAAAACAGAATGGTACCATGACCCAGCTCAAGAAGAGCCTCCCCTCCGGGGTAAAATCCATACTCTATCTTGGCGCCCCACTCCAAGTATTTATTGACAAGGAAAACCAGGGCCAGCGTAAGGGTTGTGCCCAAAAACAGTAAAGCTTGCTTTTTTCTTCCTTTTTGTATGGCAGAAATGGACATTGCCACAGTGGCTGAGCTGATAAGCAGGATGACGGTATTAAGTGTGCCTATGAAAACATCCAACTCTTTTCCACCCAGGTAAAATGCTTCAGGATTTCTATAACGGTAAACGGCATACATAAGGAACAACATACCAAACAAGAGCAGTTCGGTAAAAATAAACAACCACATGCCCATTTTGTCGCCTTCATCATCACGGTGTACGTGTGTAGGTTCACTGTTCTTTTCCATAGGGTTTTTTATTTGTATTCATAAGGTTCTTCGGTTACATTGGGTATTTCATCCCAGTTTTCCAGGGTGGGAGGGGTGTCGGTTTCCCATTCCAGGGTTCTTCCTCCCCAGGGGTTTTTGTCACTGGTTTTTTGCCCATGTCTTGAGGAGCGAACCAGATTTACAATGATGATCATTGCACCGGCTATCATCAGTATGGCTCCCAGTGACGAAATGATGTTGCCACCATGGAATTCGGGCAGGTAGTCATAATACCTGCGGGGCATACCTTGTATACCCAGGTAAAACATGGGCAGGTACAAGGTGAGGAAGCCACTGAAAAACACAGCCCATCCTGTATTGGCCCAGTTTGCATCGTACATTCGGCCAAACATTTTGGGGAACCAGTAGTGAAGGGCTGCCATAAAAGAAAAGCCTGTACCTCCGAAAACAATAAAATGGAAGTGTGCTACCACAAAGTGAGTGTCGTGTACATGCACGTTGGTTGCCAGAGAGCCCAATACCAAGCCTGTCAAACCACCTATCATAAATACAAAAATGAAAGAAGTGGCCCAGTAAAATGGTGTTTGAAGATTTAAAGACCCTTTATACATGGTGGATACCCAGTTAAACACTTTGATGGCCGAGGGTATGGCAACAATAAAAGTGAGGAAACTGAATGCATACAAGGCCCGTCCACTCATCCCTGAAGTGAACATGTGGTGGCCCCACACAAAATACCCCACAAAGGCAATGGCCAGTGACGAAAGTACAATGGCTTTGTAGCCATATATGCGCTTTTGGGAAAATACGGGTAGAATCTCACTGATGGCACCCATACCTGGCAAAATCATGATGTACACCGCCGGGTGAGAATAAATCCAGAACAGGTGCTGGTAAAGGATGGGGTCTCCACCCAATGCCGGGTCGAAAACACCCACGCCCAAAACCCGCTCCATAACCGTTAGCAGCAAAGTAATGCCAATAACCGGGGTAGCCAGTATCTGTACCCAGGCTGTGGCATATAGGGTCCAGGGAAAGAGTGGCATTTTAAACCAGCTCATGCCGGGAGCACGCATACGGTGAACGGTTACCACAAAGTTGATACCGGTGAGAATGGATGAAAAACCCAAAATAAATGCACCAAACAGGGCCGGCAACACATTGGCTGGTGTTTGAAAGCTGTAAGGGGCGTAAAAAGTCCAGCCCGTGTCAGGCCATCCTCCCACAAACTGCGATGTGAGAACCACCAAAATACCAATTACATATATCCACCAGGAGGCCAGGTTCAGCCTTGGAAAGGCCACATCCTTGGCCCCAATCATGATGGGCAGAAAAAAGTTTCCAAATACCGCAGGCAATCCAGGTACCACAATGATAAATATCATGATAATACCATGGACCGTGAACATAGCATTGTAAGTTTGCGGGCCCATGATGGTATAGCCAGGTGCTATAAGCTGTAGCTTCATCAGCAGACCCAAAATGGCTGCCAGGGAAAAGAATACCAGCATCGTATAAAGATACAGCAAACCCACGCGCTTGTGGTCAGTGGATAAAATCCACCCCAGGATACCCTTATACTTTCCTTTGTACTGAAGGAAACTAACGTGTTTGGATGATGTTGTTTCTGACATATTTAGCTATTAAAATGATTAATTTGTTGCTTTTCTTTTGGGCTTAAAAATGAGTACAAGAAATAATAGCACTGCTATAAAAAGGATGACGGTTCCTGCTACTTTGGTAACATTGAACACATATCCCTGTCCGGCAGGATCATAAGAGTAGCAGTATGAAAGTAGTCTGCTCATGGACGGACCCGACTTCCCTTCTGAGGTTTCCACCACAGCAAGTTTCAAATCCATAGGAAGAAAATAAGTCCCGTGAAGATAGCGGGTAATTTTCCCCTCATCACTCAAAAATATCATGGCAGAGGTGTGCAAAAAGTCAAGCCCCTGTCGCTTGTAATTAAACCCAACGGCATCGGTCAGCCTTTTGGAGTTAATACTGTCGGTGGTGAAAAACTGCCATCCATCAGGATCAAACTCCTTATCGATCAGCATGTGGTAGCTATTCTGGTTGGTCCTGGAAAGGTTGGTCCCTTCTGTGGGGTCAAAACTTACAGTGAGTATCTGGTAGTCCTCTCCTAATACCAGATTGCTTCTGTCGGCTACTTCAGAGATAGACGTCATAAACGGACTACAAATCCCAGGGCAGCGGTAATATACAATGGCCAGTGCTGTGGGCTTATCCAGCAGCGATACAAGATTTACTCGTTCTCCTTCGGTATCGATGATATATATGTCATCCGGTACGTATTCATCCAACTTTTCCACGATGCCAATTTCGGTATCCGGATCATAGGGTTGTTCTTCAGTTTGAGCCATCACAGGGAATGTCAAAAGAAAAGCGAGGATGCCTGTTAGATTATACTTCATTGTGATTTGGTTTTCAGGTTTTTAATTTCTTGTTAACTACCATGCAAAATTACTTAAAGCACCTTTTCACCTGACATGATTTGTTTTAAAAATAACGTACGGTTGAGCAATAATTGTTAAATATGATGATGCAGGCTCTCCTCCATGAAGGGATGATGCTTTGGCACCAGGGATGCTTTGCCAAGGGCCAGGAAAACAACTCCCAGGAACAACCCTGCATAACCTATCCACAATCCGGCTTCCACAAAACCAAATTTCATGGTATCGAATATCCCGGGCATGATTTGCATGTATATATTCATCCATAAACCCACCATCAGCAATAGAGAGATATACAAAAGCACCTTGGGTTTTTTACCCAGATCATCACTCATCATTACCAGGAATGGGATGACAAAGTTGATGAACATCTCTCCATAAAACAGGGGCTGCCAGCTGCCTAAAAAGCGGGGCTCGTAATATACGGTAAGCTCGGGAATATTGGCATACCAGATGATGATAAACTGCATAAACCATAAATACCCCCAAACGATGCTGAACCGGAACAGGTACCTTGCCAGGTCGTGAAAATGTGCATCATTTACCTCCCTGAAATAACCTTGTGACCGAAGGTATAGAGTGATCAGTACAATGGCTGCAACCCCGTAATACATGCTTAATACCATATTTCTGAAACCAAACAGGGTGCTGTACCAGTGCGAGTCGATGGTCATAATCCAGTCTTTGGATGCAAAAGAGAAAAATATGGCGGCCACAAAGATAAAAACCTGTGAAAAGTAACGGCTTTTGTTGAAATACTTCAGGTCGTCGCTCTTGTCCTGCAACAGTGCATATTTTCTTAACAGGTAGCCAATTCCAATGAACAGGGCAAAGTAGATGAGAATCCGGATCATAAAGAACGGCACATTGAGAAATGGGGCTTTGTGGGCAATCAGTTTGTCTGTTTCGGTAATACCGGGTTGTGCCCATTCATAAACCGAGGGTAGGCCAAAATACAATAGCAACATTAATATAGCACCCACAGGCAAAAATGCACCCAAAGACTGCGGCACACGCTGAATTATTGCCGACCAACCCGAATTGGTAATAAACTGGATGCTGTAAAACAGCAAGCCTCCAATGGCAAGGGTAATAAAAAAGTAGTTGTTTAGCAGTATGTTGGCCCAGGTACGTTGGGCATCACTTACGAACCCGGCGACAAGAGCTATAATACCCACCAGTATCATAGCAGCAAAAAGCAGGTTCATGTTTTTTTTGGGTGTGTATGTAGTTTCCATTCGCTCTGTTATTTCTTTTCCTGAATAATGTGTTCAATAAAAGCTACAATTTTCCAGCGGTCTTCGGGGGAGATTAGTGAGGCATGCTCTCCCATTACACCCCATCCTGCTGATATTACATGGTACAGATCGCCTTCTGGCTGCTCCATAATTTCCTCATCCAGCAAGCTGGTGGGGGGTATGGCATATTTACCGCTGGTGTGCAGCCAGCCTTGTCCATCTCCTTCCACTCCGTGGCACTGGGCACAAAATACATTGTACAACTCCTCTCCTGTATCCAGCAATCGTTGGGTGATGGTCAGGGGATTTTCCAATTCCCGGCCGGCCATTTCCCGCCCTTCAAAATCATCGCTGTAAGGGTAGGGCTGCATGTGTCTTGGCACGGTGCCCTCAATGGGTTTACGCATGGTGCGGCCGTCCTCCATGGCCGGGTTTTCGGAGTAGGTTTTGTAATCCGAGCCATGGGCCATATCCGGAAAATACTCGTACCCTTTGTCTTCCCGGCTACGATCGCAGGCAAACATCAGTAGTGGAACTATTACCACCATGATAATTTTCAAAAAGGGTTGTCCGATGCTTTTCTCTCTATACATAGTGAATAAATATTGGGTTATTGGATTTCTTTTTCGGTAATTTCATCCGCTCCGGACTCTTTTAGCCACTCCTTGATCTCCTCCGGGTTGTAATTTTGTCCTATAACTAAAGCAAAGGTGTCGTCGGTGATAGCCGGGTCGGGATTCTTCAATGGTTTTCCCGGGAATATATTGGCCCTTGCATGAAAGGTCAGTACGGTTAATATGGTGGTGAGCAATATGGTAAACAAAAAAATCACTATCACCATTGGAGGAAAGCTGAATATGGGCTTACCTCCATAAGACAGGGGGTAGTCGATTACCGATGTGTAATACATGAACCCAAAAATGAATACGATGGCAAAAATGCCATACAATACTGAGGCGTAAGGCATCCTGGATTCACGGGTTACCTTTTTCAAAATATCGTGTGTGGCATAGGGCCCGTATACATCCACAAGGTTTACCTTGTTGTTTTTGAGCATGGTAAGGGCCGATACCAATTTTGCCTCATCCCTGAATTTTGCAACAATATTTGTCATCTGAATTCGATTTGGTTACTATTTTTTACGCCGCTTTTGTGGTAGTGCCTGACATGGCTTAATCCGTACCTCTTTTTAATCCCTTTTCCCATGCTTGCATAAGTTTTTCATTTCTTTTGTGTTTTATCAAATGGCACCTAATGAATGGTATATTGTTTTTTTAGTTTCCCTCCTTTTTATAAGCCTTTACTTCATTCACGGCAATAATGGGTATGTATCTTATAAACAGCAACATGCCGCAAATAAATATGCCAAATGTGCCCACATAAATGCCAATATCTACCATGGTAGGGGTGTATTCTGTCCAGCTGGAGGGCAGAAAATCCTCAGCCAGCGATGATACCAGGATGATAAACCGCTCGTACCACATTCCGATATTTATCAAAATGGATACGATGAACAATGACCAGACGTTTTGCCTCGCTTTTCTAAACCAAAATATCTGGGGAACGATAGCATTGAAGAAAACCATGATCCAAAAAGCAGTGGAGAAAGAGCCTGTCATGCGGGCATTTAAAAAGGTGTACATTTCATAGCTTACTCCAGAATACCAGGCTATAAACACCTCGATGGCATAGGCAAGGCCAATGACCAAACTGCCGTACTTGAGAACATTGGCGATGGCATCCAGGTGCTTGGCGGTGATAAAGTCTTTGACTTTGAAAGCCTTTCTGATTAAAATCATAATAGTGAGAACCATGGCAAACCCCGAGAAGATTGCTCCCACAAAGAAGTAGGGTGGGAGGATAGTTGCGTGCCAGCCTGGTAATATGGATACAGCAAAGTCGATTGCCACAATGGTGTGTACCGAAACAACCAGTGGAGCTGCCAGTCCACCAAGGATACGCGTAAGAGTTTCGTAACGGTTGTAAGAAATCATAGAGCCATCCCAGCCCATGCTGAAAAAGCCATACAGTGCTCTTGAAACTTTGTTTTTAGCTCTGTCTCGCATGGTGGCCAAATCGGGTATCATCCCAAAATACCAAAGGGTAATAGACATGAGTAGATAAGTGCTGATGGCAATTACGTCCCAAAACAAGGGGGAGTTAAAGTTTACCCATAGCAACCGGGTATTGGGGTAGGGCATAATGAAAAAAGCCAGCCAGGGTCGGCCCATATGGAGCAGCGGAAAAAGTGCTGCACACATTACGGCAAAAACCGTCATAGCTTCGGCCGTGCGGTTGATGGAAGCGGCCCATCGTTGTCTGAACACCAGGAAAAAAATGGTGAATGCCGTACCAGCATGGCCGATACCAATCCACCAAACGAAATTAATAATATCCCAGCCCCATGCCACACTGTTGGTCAGGCCCCAGGTACCCAGCCCCACGGTGACCGACATATAAGCTGCCCACCCGCCAAAAGCCAGGGCCAGGGTGCCGATGGTCATGCCTATATACCACCACATTGCAGGCTTCTGCTCATTGGGAGCTATCAACTCCCTGGTTATCTCTTTGTTGCTCTTTTCGCCCTTTACCATGGGCCATCTGATACTGCTTGCTATCATTTGTGTTTTGTTAAGGTTTTCAACATTTTTGGGTTTCTGTACCCGGTCTTCGTTGCCAGGAGCCGGATAGTTTGCCGGTTATCTCTTCTTTTCTGTGCCCGGGTATAAATGTGCCTTGCCTTATCCTTTATTTTTGGGGTTCCTGATTTTGGTCAGGTAGCCCACTGTAGGCAAAGTGTGCAGCTCTTCCAGCAAGTGGTAATTGCGTGGATCTTTTATCAACTGCGACACTCTGCTGTCTTTGTCGTTCAAGTCGCCAAATACCAGCGCCTGTGAAGGGCAGGCTCCCATACATGCAGGTACCACATCTCCATCCTTAAGCTGGCGCCTTTCAGTTTTGGCTTTTAGCTTGCCTTCCTGTATGCGCTGAATACAGAAAGAGCATTTCTCCACAACACCCCTTTCACGGACCGTTACATCCGGGTTGAGTACCATACGGCCCAGGTCTGAGTTCATGTGGTAGTCAAACTTTTTGTTTTTGGAATATTCAAACCAGTTGAAACGTCTTACTTTGTAAGGGCAGTTGTTCATACAATATTTGGTTCCCACACAACGGTTGTAGGTAATTTGGTTTATCCCTTCACCACTGTGGGTGGTTGCAGCCACGGGGCATACATTTTCGCAGGGGGCGTTGTCGCAGTGCTGGCACATCAGGGGTTGGAAAACTACCCCGGGATTTTCCACATCTCCCGTGTAATAACGGTCAATGCGCATCCAGTGCATAATCCTGCGTCTTTTTACCTCCTCACGGCCAATTACAGGGGTGTTGTTCTCTGCCTGGCATGCAATTACGCATGTGCTGCAACCGGTGCAGGCATTCAAATCTACCATAAGTACCCAGTGGTGCCCTTCAAAATCCTGCTCCGGATACAAGGTAGTCATATGTTTCAAATGGTAATCGCGTATTTCGTTGCCGGCCCTGGCGTCTTCTTTGTATTTATCAAGAGTCGATTCCCTAACAATATGCCTGCCCTCCATACTGTGATGGGTTTGGGTACGGGCAAACTCATACCCTCTATCTATTACTTCCAGGCCAGTGACTTTTCCAACGAACTGCCCTTTGTCTGTTAGACTAAAGACATTTACTCCCACTCCGTCTGCAGCTTTTCCTGCATGGGATCGACCATATCCCATGGCAAGGGATATGCTGCCATAGGCCTGACCGGGCTGTATGATGGCCGGGACCTGAATCCCGTTAAAGGCAATGATGTCTCCTTCATTGATATTGTTTTCTTCAGCAAAAACCGGGGATACCGCTGCAAAGTTATCCCAGGTAACTTTGGTCACCGGGTCGGGTAGCTCCTGCAGCCATGGATTATTGGCAAAAGCACCGTCGTGCATGGCTACATTTTCGTAAAGGCTAAACTGTATTTCTGCGGCTTGTTGTGTGGTTGCCTTAAGTCTGCTGATGGCATCGGCCACTTTGGACATGTTTAAGCTGAGGCTTATCCCTGCCTCCTGCTTCAGGTCCAAAACTCCCGCCTGCAATGTATTTACCCAAAATCCCTTGAAGGCTGCATATTGGTTTTGATTGGGGAAGATGTTTTGTTCCCAGTATTGTTTAAGGTATTGGTGGAAGTCTGCAGGTTTGTCCAGCCAGGCAAGCAATCCGGCCTGGAATTGCCGGGTATTGAAAACAGGCTGCATCACAGGTTGTGTAAGGCTGTAATGTCCTATCCTTGGGCTGGCATCACTCCATGATTCAAGGTAATGATTGTCAGGAAGAATATACTGGCAGGCTGCTGCTGTTTCGTTTTTCGCGGTGGCAAAAGCAACCGATAATTTGGCTTTCCCCAGGGCTGTTTTAAGTTTTTCAGCCTGTGGATGATTGTACAAGGGGTTGGTTTTGTAAAACAGCACTGCATCCACAAGACCGTGGTCAAGATCATTGATGAAGTTCTCCATTTTTTCCTGCTCTCCCATGCCCATTTGCAGGGGGTGTGTAGCATCAAGGGTATTTCCGTAAGACCCGGCCATGTGGTTGATAGCATTGATAAGCATCTGAACTTCCAGGCTGTTATGGCCACAAACCACAAGGGCTTTCCCTTTTTTGCTGAGTATGTCTTTTGCCAGGGCTTTGGTATTGTAGGAGCTGCCCGGTGAGCTGATAACAGGTCGCCCTGTCAGGGAGGCCATTTCGTTGTAAAGCTCCATGATAACTTCAAGCTGTGAAGAGGGTTTTAAAGGAATCCTTTCATCCGCATTGGAGCCGGTAACCGACAATCCTGCTTCAAACTGGATGTGTCTTGACATCTCTTTTTTCTCTTCAGACACCTTCCGGGTTTGGGCATAACGGTTGGCAAATGTAACGGGTGCCAGCCATGTCCCCAGGAAATCAGCCTGGAAACTGACTATCAGTTCGGCCTTCTGGAATTGATAGTCAGGGATAATCTGCTGGTTAAAAGTTTCAGCATGTGCCTGGCGGATGGCCTCATAAGAAATAGCATCCCAGGTGATGGTTTCTAGCGCGGAGTATTGTTCCTCCAGCTCTTTGATGAGGGCTTTGGTGGAGGGGCTGAGCAGGGTGGGGGTAACAAGGATTGCCTTCTGACCGCTTTCTTCAGCTTGCTGCAGGGTTTTTATGATTTCCCGGTCTGCTTCTTCCCACGAAACTTTTCCACTGTTTTTTTGTGGAAATTTATACCTGGCGCCATCGTCATACAGACTTAGCACGGAAGCCTGGGCTATGGCTGATGTCCCGCCCCGGGTATAGGAGGAAAGGTCGTTGCCTTCGATTTTAATGGGGCGCCCATCGCGGCTTTTCACCAAAACGCTGCAAAAATGATTGCCTTCAGCAAACGTAGAAGCATACCAGTGTGCTTTGCCCGGGGTTAAGGTTTCGGGTTGATGCAGGTAAGGTATCGCTTTTTTTACGGGGTTTTCACATGCGGATATTACTGTGGCTGAAAAAAAGCTTATGCCGCACCACTTCAGAAAGTCTCTGCGGGAAGCGGCTTTTTCATTGGATTCATTGGCCAGAATCTCAATCATTGAGGCTTCTCTCTCCTCAGGCTTATTTTTGTAGCCCTCTTTGGTTTCTTGGATGCTTTGCCAGTATCTATTTTCCATTGTGCTGTTTAGGTTTCAGTTGTTGGGTTGATTTCGTAATTTTTGCACCTGAATAATCTTTTAAACAAATAACTGCAATGACACAGATTGAAGGTGGCTGACAGGTTTGATTAATAATGACAACTCATACAGTCTTCTCCTCCCAGCTCGGCAGCTGTTACACCGTCTATCTCTCCACTCTTAATTTTGTCATGCAACTTTTCATACATTTCGAAATACGGATTATCCAGGAAGTCAACATCATTTTCTCTGTGGCAGGTGAGGCACCAACCCATGGAAAGGTCCTCTTCTTGTTTCACAATGTGCATGGTTTCCACATCACCATGGCAATCGGTACATTCAAGTTGGCCTGCATTTACATGCTGGGCGTGACTGAAAAAACTATGGTCAGGTAAGTTGTGCACCCTGATCCACTCAATGGGCTCTCCATTTTCTTCGGCCCGGTGTATTTTGTTGATTTCAAATTGCCCTGATAAGGTTCCTTCCTGTATTACATTGTGGCAATTGAGACATGTATTGTTGGATGGAATCCCGGCCGAAAGGCTTTTTGAACTTATGGTATGGCAGTAATTGCAGTCAATGTCATTTTCTCCGGCATGAATGAGGTGCGAAAACTTTATAGGTTGATCGGGTGCATACCCCTGGGTGCGCCCCAGGTTTTGTGCTTCTGCCATGGCAAATTGACCATGAACGGCAATGCCTGCAAACAGAATTAATATATGCACGCCCTTAAATTTGATTACACGGGTAAAGATGAGGTCAATGATGGCCAGGAGCATTAAAAATCCCAGCCCCCAGAAAATAAAAGCTCTGATAGGATAGGCTTGCAGGGTGTCCGGCCCCTCCTTAAGGAGATGGGTGTAATAAGCTTCCAGCAAATGCTGTTCTTCGCGGGTTATGGTCATCCCTTCATGATCTTCCATGAGCCTGGCGGTAAGTGGTTGATTCATCGTTGTTTCGAGGCTGTATTCGGGGTTTTCGGCCCAAACCTCGGCCAGCTCCCATGCCGCAGGGTTCCAGTTGATTTCTTCCTGTGCACTGGTATAATGGCATGAAGAGCAATCATGCTGGCCGCTTTCAAAGGGTAAAAGCCCTTTGAAAAGCCTTTCCCCCCTGCGGGTTTGCTGACTGGTATAATCACCCCTGTCATACGGAAACTCTTCACTGTCAACCTGCGCTTCATCTTCTTGCGCTATCGTATCCGCAGCATCTGTAAGAGTATCATCCGGGGCTGTCTGGGCATTTTCTGTCATGTCCTGGTTGGATGGGGAATTAATAGGCTCACTGTTGCTGAAGGAACTTAAGGTAAAAACGGCGATCCATGCTAAAAGACCTATGGTAAGAGATGGTAAGATATAAGCATGTAAATAAGGGCCTTTGGTTCTTTTTTGGGGTATGTTCTTCATTTTTGTTTGAGGTTTAACAAAACTTTATATGAAGTTATGTGCAATGGTTTGATAAAACATTTTAAAAAAAGTCTTTATCACGTGGTAATCTGTGTGTTGTGTTAAAACATGTTGAATGTCAGGGCACTAATTTTCAATGGTAATTTAGCGGCTAAATTATAAAAAATAAAAATGGAAACAAGGAATCAAGGGTAATTCAGAACGATTCAAAATAAAACCTTAAAAGATGAAAAATGCAAGGGTTAATAAAAAGCAGGTTGTCTTGCCACAACCTGCTTCTTACACATACATCACAAATGGTTTAAAAATGGATGACCGTCGTTCTGTTTTCGGGGATTTTGACAACCATAAAAGCAACCTCTTCCATCGCATGACAGGTGTTGCAGCTTGCGGTGAGTCTGGTATAAGATTCCAGGAATGCATCCTGGTCTCCATCGGCAATAACCTGCTCCATTTCGGGCAATGCCACACTCATAAACTGTTGGGATGAGGCCTCTCTGTCCGGGCGTCGTACAAAACCATCTTCGAGAGCTTCTTCAATATGCTCCCGCTGGTATTCGGCATACTCCCAGTTTTCGTCCTGTCCTGCCCAGTACAACTCCTGATAGCGGTAACCGGTTTCTACCATAGCACGGCTGAATCCCTGAAACTGATTTTCAATATTGTCGATTACTTCCTGCTTACTGTCACCCAGCCAGGCTGCTTCCCAGCTTTCCTCTGCGTTTTGGGGTGCTTGTTGGCAGGCATGAAACAATACCGACAACATGAAAATGGCACTGAAAATAAAAATCATCTGTCGCATAGCTTTACATATTTAAAGTTTATGCGAATATATTCTAAATTTCAGTATGAAGGCGATAAAAAGGGGATATTTTTCTTTATTTGAATTTAGTCTAAATAGGGTATAAGCAAATATGGGTATGGTTAATCCCGGTTAATGATGTTGATTTTATCCTGATTGGGTCTGAAGTAGCATTTTTGGCTGCTGCAATCAATATGCGGCGCCGCATAAATAACGATTTCCGTATCATCCCCTGTATTGGTTTCTATTTTGCAGGTGAGCTCTTTGTATTCTCCCAAAAATCTCTCCTTCACAATGTTGCCACAAAAGCAGTTTGGTTCATGTTCCGAAATCTTAAATTCTTCCGGCCTGATGGAAAGCAAAACCTCACCCATGGATGCAGGAAGGTTTTGGTTGGATTGCATGATACCGAGGGGAGTTTCAAGGCCTTGTTCCGAAACTTTGGCCTTTATGAGGTTGGTTTTACCAAAAAAATCTGCCACATACGTGTTTGCCGGGAAGTTGTATAAATTGGGAGGGGTATCGGTTTGGAGTGCTTTCCCTTTTCGGATAACCGACACCTTGTCGGCCATGGCCATCACATCCTTGGTGTCGTGAGTAACAAAAACAGCAGTGGCGCCGGTTTCTTGAATGATGTTTTGGATGTGGTCACGCATTTGATGTTTGCGCATGCTGTCAATGTTACTGAAGGGCTCATCAAAAAGAATGATGTTGGGCTCGGGAGCCATCGCCCTGGCAAGGGCCACCCTTTGCTTTTGTCCACCCGACAACTGGTGGGGATACCTCTCTTCCAATCCTTGCAGCCCGGTGAGTTCAAGAATTCCACGTGCTTTAACGGAAGCCTGGTGGCGTGTTAATTTAAAAAGGCCAAAGGTGATGTTTTCCCACACCGTTTTGTGGGGAAATAAAGCATAATCCTGAAAAACAATGCCCACAAGTCTGTTCTGGGGCTCAATGAAAACACCCTGACCGGCAACTACCTGGCCATTGATAAGGATAGTCCCCTGGGTGGGCGTTTCAAAACCCGCAATCATCCGCAGCAGGGTCGTTTTACCGCATCCACTTTCACCAAGTAAGCCCACGATCTCTCCTTTTTCGATGGTTAAATCAAAACCTTTCACGGCCCACTCTTGTGAACCGGCGAATTTTTTACCTGTATTTTTTAGCTCTAAGATGCTCATTTATTATCCTTTCCAAGTATTTTGTGTAACAATAGAACCGGTAGCATCCCTGTGATAATGATGATAAGTGCCGCCGGTGCTGCTTCGGCCACCCGTTCGTCGGAGGCAAATTCAAAGGCTCTGATGGCAAGGGTGTCAAAATTGAAGGGGCGGAGTATCAGAGTCAGGGGCAACTCTTTTAGTACATCAATAAAAACCAGCAGGGCAGCACTAACCATGGCCCCGCTAAGCAGGGGAATATTGATTTTAAACAGGGTGGTCATGTTGGAATGACCCAATGACCGTGATGCTTCATCCAAAGATTTGGAAATACGTTCCATACCGCTGTCAACACTATTGTAGCCCACTGCCATAAATCTCACCAGGTAAGCATACAACAGAGCAAGCCAGGTGCCGGTAAGTGCCAGCCGCATACCTGTCCCCGACCATTGTAAAAGGTAGGCGTCGAGCCACAGGAAAGGGACAAGGATACCTATAGCCACCACTGCGCCGGGAAGTGCATAACCTAGCGTTGCTATTCTGGACAATATGCGAACAAACGGAGATGGAAAACTACGTACGGTGAAGGCGATGAACAGGGCCACACCCAAAACAATCAGCGATGCCAGCCCGGCAAGCATAAAGCTGTTACCCAGCAATTCCCAGAAGCGGTAATCCACTACCTGGGGAGCTGTTTTGATGCTCCAGTAAACCAACATAATAACCGGAATCAAAAAGCCCAGCAGAAACGGGATGACAGAGGCTGTAAAGGCCATAGCAGCCATAAATCCTTTGAGTTTCTTCTTCTCCAGTGGCCGGTAATGGTTGCCCACCATGTCGTAACGCATTTGCCGCCGCTGAAAGCGCTCCATCAGGATCAGGGCCAGCACAAATATCATCAGGTAGGCCGACAGCTTCAACCCGCTTTGGGGATGGGAAAAAGAAAACCATGCAGTGAAAATCCCGGTGGTAAAGGTATCTACCCCGAAGTGCCGGGCCAAACCGTAATCGTTCAGTACCTCCATCAGTGCCAGCGAAATGCCTGCCACAATAGCCGGGCGCGCCATAGGGAGTGCCACACCAAAAAAGATAGCTCCCGGCTTTTTACCCAGCGAGGCAGCAACCTCAAAAAGGTTGGATGACTGCCTGCTAAACCAGGCCCGTGTGATGAGATATACATATGGGTAAAGAGAAAGGGATAAAATGATAATGGCTCCTGGTATGGACAGAATGTTAAAAAACAGGAACTGACCCATATCTACTCCCAGGTAGTTTCTGAAAAACACATAAACCGGAGATGCATAATCCAGGATTCCAGCCCAGGTAAATCCACTGATATAAGCAGGTAAGGCAATAGGTAATATCAGGGCCCAGGTGAAAAATCTGCTACCCGGAAAATGGTAGGTGCTGGTAAACCATGCTGTGCTTACCCCGATAATAAAAGTAAGTAAGGCTACTCCTGCCATCAGTATCAAAGTATTAATGGCATAACCCGGCAACAGGTTTTTGAGAATATGCTGCCAGGTAGTGCCTCCATCCATAAAAATATTGGAAAAAACGATGATCAGGGGGAGTGCAATGAGCAAAGCCACAAAAAAGGCCCAGCCAATCCATGGGTTGGAAAGCTGCCTGTTGCTTATGGCGCGGTATGGTGTACTCAGGTACTTAAGCATATATTTATTGCCAGCCTGCCCGGTTGAATACAATCATGGCTTGCGAAAGATGTGCTCCCAGCTTGTCCAGGGGTATGGTATCAGATTTAAACGTGCCCCACTGCTGAAGGAGATCGCTCCATTCCAAATGCTTGTTGGCCGGGTATTCATAATTTTGATCCATAAGGACTTGTTGCGATTCTTCTTTCAGCATGAACTCAATGAGCTTTTGTGCATTTTGGATATTGGATGCATGTGCGGTGAGAGCGATGCCGCTGATGTTCACATGGGTGCCACGGTCTTGCTGGTTGGGAAAGAAAATACCCATGCGTGCAGCAATGTTTCTTTCCTCTGCATTTGGCGAATTGAGCAATAGCCCCATGTAGTAGGTGTTGACAATGGCAATTTCACCTACTCCCGCTGCAATGGCTTTTACCTGGTCGCGATCGTTGCCCCGGGGCGACTGGGCCATGTTATTAACCAGTCCGCGGGCCCACTCCAGGGCTTTCTCCTTCCCATGAACTGCAATCAGGGATGCCATGAGTGTTTGGTTATAGTGGTTCTGGGAAGAACGCACAAGCACTTTATTGTTCCATTGAGTTTCAGTTAGCGCTTCATAGGTTGACAAAGCAGTAGGATTGATCCGCTCTTTGTCATACACAATTACCCGGGCCCTTTGCGTAAAGCCGGTCCAGTAAAAATTAGGGTCGCGGAGGTTGGATGGAACAACATCTTCAATAACTTCTGCATCCATGGGTTGTAGCAAACCTTTTTCCATGCACTGGATCATCCGGCCGGCATCTGCTGTAATAAAGAGGTCAGCAGGTGTATTGGTGCCCTCCAGGGCCAGACGGTTGATCAGCTGATCGGTATCGGCTTTTACCAGGTTTACAACAATGCCCGTTTGACGGGTAAATTCACGGAAAAGCCGTTCGTCGGCCTGGTAGTGCCGGCCCGAGTAAACATTTACCACATTCTGATCCGTTTGGCAGGAGCTTAAGAGTATAAGGATGAATATAAAAAAAAGGGGGAGCGTTCTTATCATTGCAATTACATATTAAAATAGGTAGCTGCAAATTTAATAAGAATTAGTCTAAATAAAAATAGTAATTTCCCCCGCTTGATTGCAAGCTCGTGACAGGATGCCCTGAGGGCCTAACCACAAAACTTGCATTGGGTATAATCCCTGTTTTTAAATTCCTGAAAAACTTACTGCACCATCAACTTTTTCCTGAACTCCATGGTTTCCCTGAGTCGTCGAATGGTGCGTCGCGCCTGGTAAAAGTCGAGGGTCTGATCGCCATCCGAGAATGCTTTGGGTGGACATTCATGGATTTCGATGAGCACTCCGTCAGCACCTGCCATGATGGAAGCCAGTGCCATAGGTTCTACATAATTACGGATACCGACCCCGTGCGATGGGTCGCTGAAAATGGGCAAATGGCTTTTGTCACGAAGGTAAGGAATGGCATTCAGGTCCATGGTGTTGCGGTAGGCTTTTTCGAAAGTGCGGATGCCACGCTCACAAAGAATGATTTTTTCATTACCGTTGGCGAAGATATATTCCGCCGAAGCAAGAAACTCCTGTAGCGTGCCCGACATCCCCCGCTTGAGAAGCACGGGTTTGTCTGTTTTGCCCAGCTCATCCAGCAGGTTGTAGTTTTGGGAGTTGCGCGTTCCCACCTGGAAAACATCCACATATTCGTACATGGGTTCAATTTGTGAAACCTGCATTACCTCACTCACCACTTTGATGCCATTGGCACGGCAATGTGCCGAGAAAAACTTCAATCCCTCAATTCCCAATCCCCGGAAAGAGTAGGGTGAACTGCGGGGTTTGAATATGCCTCCTCGCATAAACTTTACATTGTTTTCTTTGAGGAACTCCACCGTTTTCACCACCTGTTCTTCATTTTCAACTGAGCAGGGGCCCATCACAATGGTCAGATCATCGCGCGATATTTTCGTACCATCATCAAAAAGGATGCGGGTATCCTGCACTTTCCATTGACGTGAAACCAGCTTGTTGGCATCCTCCACAATGTGAATGTCTAAAACGCCCGGTAGGTTCCCAAAGTGCCTGATGTCGGCTTCCTTTTTTCCATTGCAGATAAGGTATTTTGCCTGAAGGGTCTCTACCAGGCTGGGTTTGAAACCGTAATGGTTTAGTTCTTTGTAAATGTTGTCCAGCATTTGTGCCGGTATGGATTTTTCCAGTTGGATTAGCATAGTGAGCAAATATTTTAAATAGGTTTATTGGTTTTCGATGCTGATTTACTTTTTACACCTTTTGTTTTTTCTGAATTTCCAAATCATTCATAAGCATTTCTATGGCCTTCCCGGGAGCAGGTGCGATGTCCAGCTTCTTTAAAAATGCCGATCCGCATATGGCCCCGTTCAGGTTTTGCCAGGCCTGTTGAAGGGTTTGCCGGTTATGAATGCCAAAGCCACCAATCAATGGATTTTTGAGCTTCATGGCTTGTAAACGTTGAAAGTAAGATTGCTGTGATTGTCCAAAATCCTGCTGTTTGCCCGTGGTTGCTGCCGAGCTCACCACATAAATAAAGGCATTGGAAAGTTGGTCAATCCACCTGATTCGTTCTTCAGATGTTTGGGGGGTAATGAGAAAAACCGGGCTGAGGTCATATTCTTCAAACAGTTTGCGATATTCCTGGTCATACTCATCAAGCGGTAAATCCGGAAGAATTACTCCCGAAGCTCCACATGCATGGGCGTGTTGTACAAAACGTACCATTCCGTATTGCAAAACGGGGTTGAGGTAGCCCATAAGAAGGAGCGGAATTTTTACACGGTTTTTTATACGTTCCAGTTGTCGGAAAAGTAATTCCAGGGTCATGCCGTTTGCAATGGCCCTGGTGCTGCTCTGCTGTATTACGGGACCGTCGGCAAGGGGATCGGAGTAGGGCATGCCCACTTCCAAAAAGTCTATGCCTGCTGTTTCAGCAGCTTCAATGATTTGGGTTGTGGAGTCAACCTGTGGGTACCCGGCCGTAAAAAACAGGGAGAGCAGATTTTGCTTCTTAGTAAGAAAAAGTTGCTGGAGTGCGTTCATGGTTTGGTAAAGTATTGCTGATAGGTTTGTAAATCTTTATCACCTCGTCCGGAGAGGCTAATCACAATAACATCCGTTGGTTTAAATGCCATTTTTTCTAAAGCGGCCAGGGCATGTGCTGTTTCCAGCGCGGGTATGATACCCTCTTCGCGGCTGAGCATCATGGCAGCCTCAAGGGCTTCCGTATCGGTAACAGGGATAAATTCTGCCAGGCCGGTTTGGTGAAGGTGAGCGTGCAAAGGCCCGATTCCGGGATAGTCTAAACCGGCAGAAACAGAGTGGGCTTCCACCACCTGGCCGTCGGCTGTTTGCATCAGCAGGGTTTTGCAGCCGTGGATGATGCCCGCTTTCCCACTGTTGATGGTAGCAGCTGTAAGCTTTGTGTCAACGCCTTCACCGGCCGCCTCTGTCCCGATAAGACGTGTTTTACCATTCCCAATGAAGTGGAAAAATGCTCCGGCAGCATTGCTTCCCCCTCCGGCACAGGCAATAACGTGGGTAGGATTTTCGGTTCCCTCCTCTCTAAGCAGTTGCACTTTGATCTCTTTGCTGATAACCGATTGTAACCGCGCCACCAAATCGGGGTATGGATGAGGCCCGATGGTAGAACCTATGAGGTAGTAAGTGTCGGCAGGGTGGTTGATCCAATGTCTTATGGCTTCGTTGGTGGCATCTTTGAGGCTTTGGCTCCCTGATTCAACGGCAATCACCTTGGCACCAAGCATCTGCATGCGCATCACATTGGGCTTTTGCCGGGCCATGTCTTTGCTGCCCATAAATACTGTGCAGGGAATACGCAAGAGGGCGCAGACCGTAGCGGTAGCCACACCATGTTGACCGGCTCCGGTTTCAGCAATGATGCGTCTTTTACCCAAATGTTGCGCCATCAGGGCCTGTCCCACAACGTTATTAAGCTTGTGGGCTCCCGTATGGCAGAGATCTTCCCGCTTTAAATATATCTTTGCTCCTGCTTTCTTTGAAAGATTGCGGGCATAAAACAGGGGTGTGGGCCGCCCCACATAGTCCCGCAGAAGGAGACCAAAATCCTGCCTGAAAGTATCGGATTCAAGTATTTGCCGGTAGTTGCTCCTAAGCTCATCCACATTGGGGTAAAGCATTTCCGGAATATAAGCCCCGCCGAAATTTCCATAAAAACCCCTTTCATTAGGTATATTATGTTTTATTACTTTTTCTGATGAAGAGGTGGTATGTTTTTCTGAAAAAAGTTTTTGGTTTGATGTCATAACTTCTGGGTTTGAGTTTGCTGTTCAGGTTGTGCCTCTCTGTTTTTGTCTATAAAACTTTTAACCAGAGCTGTATCTTTTACGCCTGGCCTCACTTCAAAACGGCTGTTGATATCCAGGGCGTGCAAGGCAGGATGCCTTAGCGGGTTTTTTTTGTTTTCATACCCAGGTCCGATACCTCCACTGAGAAAAAAAGGCACATCTTCTCTGTAATCCTGCAGAATGCTGTGGTCAAAGCTTTTGCCGCTGCCCCCGGGCAGTTGGGACTGTGTGTCAAAAAGAAAGTAATCGCAGCTATGGTAATAGTAATCAAGGTTTTCAGGAAGTTGTTCTTTGATGGAAAAGGATTTGATCACCGGCCGTTGTTTGCGCATCTCACTGCAGTAACCCGGCCCCTCCTGCCCATGAAGTTGCACCAGGTCAAAACCATAAGTCTCCACTATATCCAGGGCCGAATCAAGGGGGATGTTTACCATGACAGCTACTTTGCCAATGGACGGGGGCAGCTGATGTAACGGCAATTGTTTGATGCTGTGGCTCACATCCCTTGGTGAGGGTTTGTAAAAGATAAAACCCAAATAATCAGGAGAAAGAGCTGCTATTTTCAACATATTACTTTCCTGCGTAATGCCACAAACTTTTATTTTGAAGGTGCTTGCTGCCATGGTATGGTTAGTTTTAATGGGTATAAAAACGTATCATGGTAAATATCTACGGTGTAATTTATCTTGTAGTATTCGCTGATGCCGGACATTGGGTGATTTTCCTGAATCTTTTGATAAAGAGTTTACAGGCTTTTCCCGGGTTTGCTTCCCGCATAAAGCGTTCGCCCATGAGCAATCCTGAAAATCCCGCTTTTTTGAGACTGAAAGCTGTTTCCGGGCTGTCGATGCCGCTTTCGGCTATTTTAACCGCCTGCCTGGGAAGTTTCTCCAGCAAATTGAGGCTGTGGTCAATGCTCACATCAAAATTTTCCAGGTTGCGATTGTTGATACCGATGATTTGTGCATCGGGTGGGAGCTTACCCAGGCTTTGTTGCTGATGAACTTCAAAAAGCACCTCCATTTGCAGGCTGTGGGCCAGATAAGACAGTGACTTCAGCTCTTTTGGGGTGAGCACCTCTGCGATGAGCAGTATCACATCGGCACCCGTACTGCGGGCTTCTATTACCTGGTATTCATCCAGTATAAACTCTTTGCGCAGGATTGGGCAGAAGTTGTATTTGCGGGCGGTCTGTAGATCCCGTTTGCTACCCCCAAAATATTTTTCATCGGTAATTACCGACAAAGCCGAAGCACCGGCCTGCATATAATCAAGGCAAACATCTGCCGGATCGGCAAATTCATTAATCATCCCTTTGGATGGGGATTTGCGCTTAAACTCGGCAATTATGCCGGGGAGATCATCCCGCAAAAGGTACTTTTTCAGTGAAACAGGGTGGGCTGTATAAAAAGGGCTTTTTTCCAGCAGCTTTACCGGGTATAGCTCCTTGTTTTCCTGTATTTCTGCTTTTTTATGTGCGATGATTTCGTCCAGTATTTTCATTTTTGACTATTTATCAGGTTTTCAAATGTTTGAAATGCTTTCCGGGATTGGATGGATTCCATGGCTGCGGCCACTGCATCCCTCAGGGAGATATTTTTTTTATAACACTCTATGGCAATGGCTGCATTGGCGGCCACGGCGTTTTTTTGTGCCGGGGTTGCTTCATCTTTGAGTACCCTGAGGAAAATCCCCACAGCTTCATCCAGGTCTTTGCCACCAAACAACTCCTCGGGGCGGTTGGTTTCCAGCCCAAAATCATCCTCTTTGAGCAGACTTTCACCACGGGGTGAAAAGATCCGGGTATGGGCTGTGAGGCTCACCTCGTCATAACCATCCATGCTGTGTATCACCCTGAATTCTTTATTTTCTTTCTGAAGCAGGTAGCTGTAAATCCGGCCTGTCTCCAGGTTGAATACCCCGCTGGCCTGGTAGCAGGGGTTGGCCGGGTTCACCAGTGGGCCAAGGATGTTGAAAAAGGATTTGATGCCCAGCTGCCGGCGAACACCCCCCACGGCTTTCAGTGCCGGGTGAAACAGGGGGGCATGCATAAAGCAAATACCTGTATCTTCCAGTTCGGCTTGCAGCTTTCCTTCATCATTGGAAAACTTGTACCCCAATTGCTCCATCACATTGGATGATCCCGACATGCTTGATACACCGTAATTGCCATGCTTTGCCACAGGTATCCCGGAACCTGCCACCACAAAAGCCGACAGGGTAGAGATGTTAAATGTATTTTTGCCGTCACCACCGGTGCCACACAGGTCGATGATATCGCCGTTGTTGAGCCTGGGTTGGATGGCCAGCTCCAACAGAGCCTCCCTGAACCCCATCAGTTCATCAAGGCTGATGCTGCGCATGATAAATGAGGTGAGTACCGCGGCCATCTGTGTCTCATTCAGCTGGCCCGATGCTATGCCGTGCATCAGCCTGCTGGCCTCCTCACGATGCAAGCTGCGCGATTCCAGTAGTTTATTTAAAAGATTCTTCATGGGTTTATTTTTGTTATCTTTTTTTCGTTTTTAAATGGTTTCAGATCCACAGGCTGTTGTACGTTTACCGTTCAATCTGTATTTAAAAACAGCTGAAAGGGTGGGCTGTTTTGTGTTGCTTTGGCTCAAAACTTTTTCAGCCAGTTAAAAATAATTTCCTTACCACTGGGTGTGAGGATCGATTCGGGGTGAAACTGAACCCCGCATACATCATAGGTTTTGTGAGACAATGCCATGATTCTCCCCTGGTCATCCCGTGCATTTATATTCAGGCAACGGGGAAACCCATCCATGCTCACCATCCAGGAGTGGTACCGGCCAGCTTCAATGCTGGCTGGCAATCCATCAAAGAGGTAATGCCGGGGCTGGAGGATTTCCACCCGTGCAGAAACTCCGTGGTGAACCTCATTGAGGTTGTAAATCTTGCCATTGAATACTTCGGCAATGGCTTGCTGACCCAGACAGACGCCAAAGATGCGTTTGCTGTCATAGTAGTTTTCGATAATGGGCTTTAGGTTGCCGGCTTCATGGGGCAGTCCCGGCCCCGGAGAAAGGAGGATGCCATCGTAGGCATTTACCTCTTCCAAACCGATTTGATCATTACGGAAAACATCGATGGTGTGTTTACCGTAATCTTTCACGTAATGTACCAGGTTGTAGGTGAATGAGTCGTAATTGTCGAGTATTAATATTTTGGCCATAGGGTTCTGTTTTTGTGATTGTTATGAGCGGGTTGTGTGTTTAGGGTATTTTCTTTCTTTACAGGGTTTCCATTGAGCCGGGCAGTACTTTTTTCTGCATTCAAAATGGCTTTTCTCAGAGCCGAAATTTTGCCGTCCACCTCTTTGAGCTCACCCTCGGGACTTGAATGGATAACTACCCCGGCACCGGCCTGGTAGTGCAGTGTGCCATTTTTGCTTATAAATGAGCGTATCATTATGGCATGGTTGAGGGAGTCGCCAAAACCCATAAATCCAATGGCCCCTCCATAAAAACCTCTTGCTTTTTGTTCGGTTTGGTCGATAAGCTGAATGGCCCGGTGCTTAGGAGCTCCGGATAAGGTTCCGGCAGGGAAAGTGTCTGCAAAAAGTTTGTAAAGGTTGCTGTTTTTCTCCAGCTCACCCTGCACCGTTGATACAAGGTGTATGACATGTGAGTATGTGTGCACTTCCCTGAATTTGTCCACCTGTACCTTAGCCGCATGTCTGCTCAAATCGTTGCGCGCCAGGTCTACAAGCATGGCGTGTTCGGAGTTCTCTTTGGGGTTGTTGAGCAGCCCGGCTATCAGTCTGGTGTCGGAAGCTGCATCACCGGTTCTTACCACGGTGCCGGCAATGGGGTTGATCATTGCTTTTCCATCGGAAACCTGCAGCTGTGCTTCCGGGGAAGACCCGAAAAGCTTGAAGTCCAAAAAGTCAAAATAGAAAAGATAGGGGGAGGGGTTTATGGAGCGTAATGCTCTGTAAACATTGAACTCATCCCCGGAAAAATCCTGCTCATACTTCCTGGAAAGGACAATCTGGAAAACATCACCCCGCTGACAATATTCTTTCCCCTGTTTCACCTGGCTCATAAAATCTTTATCGTTCGTTTCTTTTCTTTCACCGCCCAGGGTTTGGAAAGGGAAAAAGGTATTGTTACGGTTGGCAAGTACAGATATCACTTCATCGGTGATGGACTCACCAGCCGGGGGGACCGTTTCGGTAAGTGTAATGGTGCTGTTAAAATGGTTAAAGGCAATAACCACCTGGTATAGATCGTACTGCAGGAGCGGGATATTGTTTTTGGTAATCTCACGGTGACTTTTGATATCAACGTTGTCAAAAGCATTGACGGCATCGTAGGAGGTATATCCAAACAGCCCCGGCATATGCTGGGTGGTTGCTATTCCGGTTTTTTTGAGTCTCTCCAGGTAGTTATCCACCCGGTGTGGCAGCTCCAGGGGATTTTCCAGGGGTGCCTGGCGGGTGCTGCCATCTGTGTGGTTTTCTGTGAATATAGTTTCTGTGGCTTTGATACCGGCAAAAGGCCTGATGGCAATATAAGAAAAAGCATTGCTGTGGGAGCTGTAGTCGGTACACTCCAGCAGCATGGCGTGGGGAAACAAATCGCGAAGTCGCAGATATATGCCCACAGGTGTGTAGGTATCGCCTGGCAGGTGGGTTGTAATGGTTTTCATATTTCAGGGATTTTGATTTATCTTTCCGTTT
>SLQX01000117.1 GCA_007131245.1 Bacteroidales bacterium | reverse complement strand
AATTGGCGGGGGTCAGGAGGTGGCCCGCTGCTTTTTTCAGTCGGGAGGGGCATCGGGTACCGTGGCCAAAACCATATCGGCTTATGACATGATTTTTAGCGATACCATGTATGGCAAAACTCCCAAAAATCGCTATGTCTCTCATCCCAGACTGATGCAGATGCTGGATTCGGAGTATTCCAACCTGGTAAAGCTGTTGAAAGACAAACGCAGTCGCGAAACCCGGTTTTTTGCTTTTGCCAATACGGTAACCACCATCAATTACAAAAAAACCAATCAGGGACATGGTTGGGTAGGTGTAAGGTTTCAACTGCATCCCGCCTCGCCGCCCAATGACGTGGTACTACATGTTAAATTGTTAGAGAATGATAGTCTTTTGCAGCAAAAAACACTGGGAGTTCTTGGGGTAAACCTTATTTACGCCTGCTTTTACAATTATCAATACCCAAACAGTTTTTTGAAATCCCTGGTGGAGTCTAATTTGGAGGATCGCATTGAAATTGATATGATAGGGATGCATGGCCCCGAACTGGATTATGTGGACAACCGGTTGCTGGCAGTGCAGCTGGTTAAAAACAATATGACTACCGTAACCATGTTTAACCGTTATGGCCAGGTTAAACCCCCATCTGAGTTGCTGTACAAAAAGAATGTGATGTTGTTGCGTGGAAGTTTCAGACCTATCACCTATGTGGGTTTTGATATGCTTAAAACGGGCTTTTCTCTTTTTAAGAAAGAGATTGGGTTTGACAAGGAAAATACCATTGTTTTATGCGAGATGACGCTGAAAAATCTGATGGAAGAGGGGGTGTTTGATGAACGGGACTTCCTTGACAGAGTCGATATTTTATGTGGGATGGGACAAAATGTAATGATTACCAATTTTAAAGAGTTTTACAAGGTTTCTAATTGGTTTACAAATTACAAGATCAAAAATATCAGGATGGTCATTGGTGCGCTCACGTTTCGCAAAATCCTGGAAAAGAAATATTATACGCATCTCAAAGGGGGTGTTCTTGAAGCTTTTGGACGGCTTTTTACAGAAAATCTCAAAGTGTATTTGTATCCCGGTAGAGAGAAAGGCACCCATAAAATACTGACAAGTGAGAATATGCCGGTGGAAGAAGATGTAAGGTTTTTATACCAGCATTTAAAGGAGTCGGGCCTCGTTATTGATATAAAAAATTATCGTAAAGAGATTTTACCTTTCTTTTCTTATAAGGTACTTGCAAAACTTAATGCCAATGACCCTGAGTGGGAAAATATGGTGCCAAAATATGTTTCTTCTTTTATCAAAACCAAAAACCTTTTCGGATATGGTACTGACAAAAACGAAGAGATTGTGAAGGATAAGCAACCCTGATGCCAGGAGAGGTTTTTAGGCCTAAGTCTGTCATTTTTCAGATGTCGTTTTCAATGCTCGTACTTCTCTGGTATCTGCCGGAGACATCACGGAAGCTCATAACAAACAAAAAGGTTGTCTCATGAGCTTTTTAAAGCCTCTGGGAATAGAATATTTATAAAACTTCCCAGGTAGGACTATGAATAAAAAGGGGGTGTCTCTGACTTTTGAGACACCCCTTTTGCTATAATGTAAAACAAAACAATGGCTACATATCGAAATCGTCAAATTCCATTTCCTGATCACTGTCACGGTCTCTCTGCCTGCGATCACGCCTGCGGTCGTATTCATTGATTCGATAAGTAAATCCAATGGTGATTTGACGGCTGGTGCGCCAACGCTCGGTATCTACTGTAAAGTTTTCCCCGTAGCTGTACATGCTGAATTTCATGGTATTAAAAATATCTGAAACATTCAGCGATACGGTACCATTACCCCCCAAAATGCTTTTCCTGACACCCGCATTCATCATATACATGGCATCCATTTCTCCCTGGAGCATCACTTGGGGTGAGCGGTAAAACCCATTGGCCTGCAATGTCCAGCCACTGCCCAGGTTCATGTTGCTCACAAAACGGCCTGACCAGGAATAGCTGTCATTTTCTTCATCCATTTGGGCCCCTCGCCCTTCAACTATCCTGCGAAAGTAACTAAAGGTACCATTCATATTCCACCAATCTGTAATGCTTTGTGATAGGATGAATTCGGCACCATAGGAAGTTCCTTTGTTGAGATTTTCAAAGGTCGTTACGGTTACTTCCCGGCCTTCAAGCCCCGGCAACTCATCAGTAACTCTGCGATATCGTGTCATCATTCCATCAGTTTGCCGGTAAAATATACTGGGGTTGATGGTTGTGTTCTCCCAAATACGGCGGTAGCCGAGTTCAAAGGAGTTGATTAGCTCAGGATCCAGCTCCGGGTTACCCATATATACCTCATATTCGCTTTGATACCTCATAAAGGGATTGATGTTCCGGTTGTGCGGACGGTTGATACGTCGTGTGTAACTTATCTGCAGAGATTGGTGGTTTTCAAAATTTCGCCGGATGTGGGCCGTAGGAAACAAGTTTAAGTAATTGTTGGTGAAAGATTGCTCCATGGTAAGCTGATCTCCCTCCACCCGTGTTTGTTCGGCTCGAAGTCCGGTTTGAATACTATAATCGCCCCGCATGGTGGCCAACATACCATAAGCGGCGAATATCTGCTCATTGTATATGAAGTGATTGCTGCGATTTGTGTTGTCTTCCCAGATGTCGTTTTCTGGTACAAAATTTTCAAAAATAAAATCTGAATCCATTTCACGGAGTTGCACCCGGTATCCTGTTTCAAATTTGGTGCTTTCACCCAGGGGGTGGACATAATCCAACTGCGTGGAAACTGCCCAGTTTTGTCCGTCCATTTGAGAGCGTTCCAATACATTTGTGCCGGTTGGGTTTTCCCAATCCTGATTGTAAAACTCTTGTATAAAGCCCTGGTTTCTATCCATGTTGCGTGTGGAAAAAACCAAATCGGCAATCAACTCACGATGTTGCTCTTCATAAGTGCGACGAAAGTTGAGTTGGTGTGAGAAAGAGTTGTGCAGCATATCGGTGCTGTTGTCCATGATGAACAAACTGTTGATGTTGTCGGGGTTGCTCTGGTAAAGGATATATTCGGTGATATTGTCCATATCCCGGTTCCAGTTGCTGTATCGGGTGGAAAAGGTAATGGTGTTCTTATCATTAAACCTGTAATCTACCCCTGCCTGCACATTATGTGAATTCATGCCCATGTTTCCGGTTATATCCTGATCCATAAAGTTGGAGTTTTGACCATTATAGGTTTCCCTAAGGCTATTACCGAAGCTTTCCATGTCCATCAGCCGGACACTGTAATTGGTAAAGAAATTCCAATTTCCGTATTGGTAGTTCAGGTTTAGAGACCCATTGTTTCGTCCTGCTGTTCCGGCACTGAGTGAGACCATCCCGTTATACCCGGCCTGGCGTTGTTCTTTAAGTACTACATTGATGATACCCGAAGTCCCCTCAGGGTTATATCTTGCAGAAGGATTGGTGATAACTTCTACGCGCTCAATCATTTCAGCTGGAATTTGCTCAAGGGCTTCGGAGCCGCTTAACCCCGTAAGGGTAGATGGGCGTCCATCTATTAAAATGGTAACCCCCGTACTACCCCGCAAGCTTACGTTTCCGTCGAAATCTACTGCTACGCTTGGTATATTCTCCATGATGTCCAGGCCAGTGCCCCCAATCGCAGTAAGCTCCTGGCCTACGTTGATTACTCTTCGGTCAAGGCCGGTTTCCATCAGCTGACGAGACGCCTCCACGGTTACCTCGTCGAGCATCTCTGCACCAGGAGTTACCTCAATGTTTCCCAGGTCAACATTGGACTCACGAAAAGTTATGCGTATGTCATTAAAATGTTGCCGGGGGTATCCCACAAAATTTACCGTGATATAGAATCTTCCGGGCGGAAGATCTTCCATTTTAAACTTTCCCTCTTCATCTGTAATGGCTCCTGAAACCATGGTTGAATCACTCTCCGTGTTAAGAACAACACTTGCATACATCAAGGGTTTCATGGTTTGTCCATCCAGTAAAGTAGCCTGTAGTGTGCCTATTTTGGGTAGGTTACTTCTGTCACCACCTCTTCTCCCTTCTCCCTGACCAGGTTGGGCTATAGTCCCATAAGGCAGAATTGCAAAAATCAGGGAAATCAATGTTATTGATCTTAAAACAACTGCTATTTTCATTAGTGTAAAAAATTTAATGTATTTAACCCGACAGACCGGATAATTTTATGATGATTACTTTTGGAAGCTGTTTACTGCTTTCGGGTCATTAGACGCAATGTTTGCCCTAAAGTTTAAGGTCTGTTTGCAAATTAGACTTTTTTGTGAATCGTATAGAGGAGGGATTGATTAATTAAGATTCCGCTATTCACAAGGGGATAAGAGTTTATTTAGTGGTATAACGTATTTATTACCAGGAGGATTAAGCGGGGGGTGCGGGCAAAAAAAGACCCTGTGAATTCCATTCACAGGGCTTTCTCTTCATGTTGTTTTTGTTTGTTTGTGGCTGTAAAAGTAACAATTTTTTAGAAAAACAAAAAAAATATGACATTTTATAAAAAAAATATTGAAAACAAGAAAGAGAAAGTTGCTCTGATACCCGTAAGCGCTGAATTCTTATAGTTTGCAAAGGGCTGTTGGGGCGAACGTTTATTTTTACTTCCGGCAAAGGTGAAATTAAAAAAACTAAAATATTTTTCAACAAAAAGGAAAACGTACCAGTTTGTCTTTTTTAACGCGTTGTAAGTAAGTGTTTTGTGAAGATATCTGCCTTTTTGAAGCTGTTGAAAAACCGCAGGATTGACATGGTTTAAGCTGAATGTATAATCGTATATTTGCAGGTTGAATCTAAATTTTATTATGAGCGCAAACTATTCTGAAGATAGCATCCGGTCCCTGGATTGGGACGAACATATCAGGCTTCGGCCAGGTATGTATATTGGTAAACTAGGCGATGGAAGTTCCCCCGATGATGGCATCTATGTGCTAATCAAAGAAATTATTGATAACTCCATTGATGAGTTTATCATGGGGTTTGGGCGCACCATAGATGTTACCATTGATGAAAAACAGGTCACCATCCGCGATTATGGTCGTGGCATACCCCTGGGAAAAGTGGTTGACTGTGTTTCACGGATCAATACAGGCGCAAAGTACGATAATAAAGTCTTTAAGAAAACTGTTGGACTGAACGGTGTGGGAACAAAAGCAGTAAATGCCCTCTCCAGTCATTTCACCATTCAATCTGTGCGGGAAGGAAAAACCAAAATTGCCCGGTTTGAAGGGGGCACACTTGTGGAGGACCGCGACGAAGAACCCAATAATGGCCGCAAAGGTACCAGGGTTACTTTTATACCCGATCAGGAGATATTTGGCAGCTACCGCTATATCAATGATCATATTGAAAAGCTTTTGTGGAACTATGTGTTTCTCAACCGTGGACTGACCATCAATTTTAATGGCAATCGCCTCTTTGCTGAAAATGGACTGCGGGATTTGCTTAGCCGAAATATTGACACCCCCATTTCTTATCCCGTCATCCATATCCAGGAAGAAGATTTGGAGTTTGCCATAACACATAGTGCTACTCAGTATAGTGAGGAGTACTTCTCTTTTGTAAATGGTCAACACACCACTCAGGGTGGAACTCATCAAAATGCTTTTCGTGAAGCGCTCACCAAGACCATTCGTGAGTTTTACAAAAAAGACTTCGACGCCAATGATATAAAAACATCCATCATTGTGGCTTTGAGTATACGTGTGCAGGAGCCAGTGTTTGAATCTCAGACCAAGACCAAGCTAGGCTCCCATTCTATGGAACCTGGAGGGCAATCTGTTCGTAACTATGTGATAGATATTGTGAAGCGCCGCCTTGACAACTATCTCCATATGAATCCTGATACGGCAGAAGCACTTTTGCGTAAAATTCTTCAAAGTGAAAAAGAGCGCAAAGATATGGCCAGTATTAAGAAGTTGGCCAAAGAGCGTGTTAAAAAGGCCAGCCTGCACAATAAAAAACTGCGCGATTGTCGTATACACTACAATGCAAATCACGAACGCCGGCTGGAAACCACCTTGTTTATTACCGAGGGTGACTCGGCTTCGGGAAGTATAACCAAGGCAAGGGATGTAAATACCCAGGCAGTTTTCAGCTTGAAAGGTAAACCCCTAAACTGCTACGGACTCACCAAAAAAATTGTATACGAAAACGAAGAATTTAACCTTCTTCAGGCTGCTTTGAATATTGAAGAGAGCCTGGAAGATTTGCGCTATAACAACATTGTAATAGCAACAGATGCCGATGTGGATGGTATGCACATTCGCTTGTTACTCATAACATTCTTTCTTCAGTTTTTTCCTGATTTGGTGCGCAATGGTCATTTATATATCTTGCAAACCCCTTTGTTTCGCGTCAGAAATAAGAAAACTACTCATTACTGTTATTCGGAGCAGGAAAAACGAAACGCAGTGAAAAAGCTGCAAGGAAAACCTGAAATTACCCGGTTTAAGGGATTGGGAGAAATTTCACCTGACGAATTTGGGGCATTTATTGGTAAAAACATTCGGCTTGATCCTGTGCTGTTAAGGAAAAATGGCAGCACCAAAGAGATGCTGGAATTTTACATGGGTAAAAACACTCCCCAGCGCCAGAACTTTATCATAGAAAATCTGCGGGTAGATCTGGATGCGGTAGAAAACTAAAAGGGTATGGTTTTATTAACCGTTTCGGGCAATGACCTCCAATCGTTTTGGGTCCAGGATTTCTATATTTTTTCCGGATACTTTGATAATATTGTCGCGTTGCAGCGATGACAGGCAGGTGATGACACTTTCTTTGGAGTAACCCACTGTGTCTGCAAGTTCTACCCTACTGAAAGGCATAACAAAGCTTTGACTGTCGAAAACTGATGACAGTTCCGATAGTATCGTGCAAATAGCACCATCAGCATTTTTATGGCTCAGGTTTATCAAATCGCGTACAATCTTGTTGGTCATCAGAGACATTAACTGTACGATTTGTACTGCAAATTCTCCGTTTTCGCGAATCAATGTTTCAAAAGCCCCACGATCAATCAGTCTTACCTTCGCCGGCTGAATAGCCACTGCAGAAAAATCAAATCTGCGCTTTACAAATGAACACATCAAGCCAATAAACGAATCCGCTGCAATAATTTTGAAGACTGTTGACCGGTTATTTTCTTCCACATTCAGCTTGGCCATACCCTTCTCCAGGTAAAGAATATGACCTGCCGTATATCCTTGTTTAATGATGGTCTCGTTTTTTTTAAAATCCAGTAAGTTGGAGTTTTCAAATAACTGGTTCTGCTGATACCCGGTAAGGGCTGAGTACCAGGGGAGTTTGCTGTTTGGTTGAGATGGATTCATTTTGTGAAATATATGAAATGCAATATTACATCTTTTTTTGTTGAAAAATACATTCAGTAATCAGCAAAAGCCAACTCGCTATTTTGTGTTGTGAAAAAAATAACAGCTAATTTTGTTGTGAAAATAAAACTTTCAATTTTTGTAAACAATAAAACCAAAAAATTATGTCAGATTTAAAATTCAATATTAAAGCCGAAAGTGCCAGTCCAGCCAAAACCATGGTTAAAGCCCGGAATTTTGAAATTACCGTAGATGAACCCAAAGAGCTGGGAGGTACTGATTCAGCAGCCAACCCGGTTGAGTATGTACTTGCTGCATTTGCAGGATGCCTGAATGTTATGGGACATTTGGTAGCCAAAGAAATGGGGTTCCAGCTCAGTGGTTTAAAAATTGATATTACCGGCAGCCTGAATCCCGCTAAACTTTTTGGAAAAAGTGATGATGAGCGTGCAGGGTATAAAACTATTACCGTACAAATTACCCCGGAATGTAATGTTGACAAGGAAACATTGCAGCAATGGATGCATACAGTTGAGGAAAGATGCCCTGTAAGTGATAATCTTCAAAACATCACCCCCGTTGAAGTTCAGCTGGGCACACCAGCCATGGCTAACTAAGCCTCTGTGGTTATTTGCCTGGTATTGAGTTACATCGATTTATAAACATTATGCCCCGGTCAAGTTTTGCTATCCTGACCGGGGCTTTTTCTTACAACAACTTAAAGTCGTCCCAATCATTTGCCACCCTGAACTTTTTTCGGAAGTCATCCAGCTGGCATTTGGGCATGGGGATGGTTTCCACTTT
>SLQX01000016.1 GCA_007131245.1 Bacteroidales bacterium | reverse complement strand
GGGAGATGTGCGGTTCCTGTCGGTATTATCCCTGATAATTTGGGGGATTTTACCAATATTAAGTTTAAGTTCTGTTTTTTCTTCCGGTGTCATTTTGCGGTCTTTTACCTTTTTTTCCACCTCTTCCAATACTTGTGTCAACTGTTCTCCAATAAAGATGGACAGGATGGCGGGTGGTGCTTCATTGGCACCCAGCCGGTGATCGTTGCCTGCTGATGAAATGGCTCCCCGCAGCAAGTCAGCATTCTGATGAACAGCTTTGATGAAGTTCACAAAGAAAGTAAGAAACAAAAGGTTGGTTTTAGGTGTATGTCCCGGACTAAGAAGGTTTTTCCCGGTATTGGTAGCTAATGACCAGTTATTATGTTTGCCGCTGCCGTTTACCCCGGCAAATGGTTTCTCATGGAAAAGGACCCTGAAGTTGTGTTTGCGGGCAATTTTTTCCATCACTACCATGGTAAGCTGGTTGTGATCTATAGCAATATTGGCTTCTTCATAAACAGGTGCCAGCTCAAACTGGTTGGGAGCTACTTCATTGTGCCTGGTTTTGATGGGTATTCCCAATTTCCAGGCTTCATATTCAAACTCTTTCATAAATGCACTTACCCTGGGTGCGATTGCTCCAAAATAGTGATCCTCCATTTGCTGACCTTTGGCCGGGGTATGACCCAATAATGTCCTTCCGGTCATAACCAAATCCGGGCGGGCATGATACAATGCCTCGTCTACAAGGAAATATTCCTGCTCCAGGCCCAGTGTTGAGTACACTTTATTCACGCTGCGATCAAACAACTGACAAACCTCTGTGGCTTCATGGTCTATATAAGAGATGGATTGTAGCAAAGGAGCTTTAAAATCAAGCGCCTCACCGGTGTAAGCAATAAATATGGTAGGAATACATAAGGTTCCATCCAAAATAAAGGCGGGCGAAGATGGATCCCAAGCCGAGTAACCCCTCGCTTCAAAGGTATTGCGTAAACCTCCGCTAGGTAAGCTGCTGGCATCCGGTTCCTGCTGAACCAATTTTCCTCCATCAAATTGTTCGATGCTGCGATTATCGGTTGTGGGGCTAAAGAATGCATCATGTTTTTCAGCAGTAGCACCGTTAAGGGGCAAAAACCAGTGGGTGTAGTGTGTGGCTCCTTTACTGATAGCCCAGGCCCTCATGGCGGAGGCAACCTGGTCAGCTACTTTTTTGCTTATCTTTTCTGACTTGTCGATATTATCACTGATGCTTTTGTATACATCATCGGGAAGGTACTCGCGCATTGCTTTATCGCTGAATACATTTTGACCGAAATACTCAGAAACTTTTGCCGGAATGTTGGGCAATTGTACAGGAGCATGTGAGAGTGCTTTTTGGAGTGCTGTGAATCTTATGTTAGTCATGTGTGAAAAAAAGTTAGGTTATGGTTTATTAGGTTAAAAAAAAGCAGGGGTATTGTTGCAAAAGTATAAAAATATATATTTCTAACAAAAAAACAGAGGGGGTATATCAAAAAAAAGCATGTTTTATGTTGTGGCGAGTGTCTTTTTTAAATAGAATTCTTTAAGGCATTTTGCAGAAAAATCATGTAATTTTGTTGTCTTTTGGCTCATAGGTATTCATCCTTTGCAAATAAAAAATGAGCATTTAACAAATGTGTTGATTAGTAGCCTTTGTTCAGATAAAATAGTCTGCAATGTTATGATTTACATGTATTACATTGCATAAGTAAGTTCGTTTGAGCAACAATACTTATGGTTTTGCGTAATATTTAATAGGTTATTGCAGTTTTATTTTATCTGTATATAACCAACTGATTAAACAGGTTAAGCAACGGTTTTTATGAAGAAAGTACAGTGACATTGTTTATAGTCAAATTGTTTTCTCCAAAGCAGAGACTGGCAATGAGTCAAATAGTTATTTAAAGAAGTTTCACCCAACAGGAAGTTGTTTTGAGCATAAAAAAATTATTATTTGTTATTGTTTTTGTAGTATTTGGGGGGCATATTACATTTGCCCAGGAGCAGGAAGAGCCTGATTTAGAGGCCCCGACCACCCGTATACTTTTTATCTTTGATGCTTCACAAAGCATGTTTGCTCGGTGGCAAAGCGATATGCGCATAAATATTGCCCGAAATTTGTTGGGTGAACTTCTTGATAGTCTTCGACATATTGAACACACCCAGTTTGCCCTACGCGTATATGGCCACCAGAAACGTTTCCCTCCCCAGGATTGCGATGACTCAAAATTGGAAATTCCTTTTGAAGATGATAATGTGCCTGCCATTCGGCGTAGATTACGACAAATAACTCCCCGTGGTACCACACCCATTGCCCGGTCGCTTGAACTTGCACAACATGATTTTCCCCCTTGCGACAATTGCCGCAACATCATCGTTTTGATTACAGATGGGTTGGAAGAGTGTGGCGGTGATCCATGTGCCGTGTCAGAGGAGCTGCAAAAACAAGGCATTGTACTAAAGCCTTTTATCATTGGAATTGGCCGTGACTTTAGGGAAGAGTTTGATTGTGTAGGAGAATATTTTGATGCCACCAGTGAAACTGAGTTTCGGCAAAGCCTTGAAATTGTTATATCCCAGGCTTTGGACAATACTACAGCCCAGGTGAATCTACTGGATATTCATGGATTGCCCACTGAAACTAATGTTCCTGTGACCTTTCACGATCATGTGAGTGGGAAAATAATGAATAATTTTATGCATACGATGAATCATCGGGGACTGCCTGATACCCTTTATTATTTCGATCCGCTTATGCAATACGATATGGTGGTACATACCACACCCCAGGTTACCGTAAGGGATATATCCATCAATCCGGGTAAGCACAATATTATTGCAGCTGACACACCCCAGGGCAGTTTGACCTTACTTGCCGGGGGGGCCAGCAGAATTTCATACCAGGCTGTGGTACGCAAAGCAGGGGAAATGGAAACTCTCACAACCCAAAATTTTGGAAATACAGAAAAATATCTTGTAGGGAATTATGATTTGGAGGTGTTGTCGCTACCCCGGATTCATGTTGAAAATGTAAGTATTGAGCAAAGTCATAACACCACCGTTGAGATTCCTCAACCAGGCATAGCTGTAATAAGGCTGCCGGCATCGGGTTATGCAAAGGTATTGCACGATGAAGACAATCATCTGGAAGTTATTCATGAAATGAAAGAGGATGTGGGGCGGGAAACGATTTATTTGCAACCTGGTAAATACCGTGTAATCTTCCGTTCAAGGGTATCCAGTCAGACCGTTTTTTCCATTGACAAAAGCTTTCGTATTGAGTCAGGAAAAACTACTGTGGTCAATGTGGGACATTATTAGTAGGGAGGCTGTTTCAGCAAAACCTTCTGGGTTTGTTCCGGAGAACACTTAAAGTATGGAGTTCTGCTTTATGTTTAATGAATGGTTGGTGTTTTGTAAATCAGGAAACAATTCAAAAATTATTTCATGGTGCTTTTAAACCTTATGTTTTTGTATCAGTCAAACCAATAGCTTCACCTAAAAAGAAGCAGCAATCTATTTTTGCCAAAATGCTGTATGACTAACTATTCTGATGAAAAGCTTCTTGATCTTTACCATAATTCGGGTAATCCCAATTATGCTTTTGATTTGATTGTAAGAAAATATCAGGAAAAAATTTATTGGCATTTAAGACGCCTGGTTTTGGATCATGAAGACACCAATGACTTAATTCAGGAGGTTTTTATTAAAGCCTGGAAAGGACTGGAACGGTTCAGGTCTGATTCAGGTCTTTTTACCTGGCTCTATCGCATTGCCACCAATGAGGCGCTGAGTTTTCTCAAGAGAAAAAAACGCCGGTTCTTTTTACCCTGGCAGGATGTGGAAGAGTCTTTAATAACAAAAGTTGACAGCAATCAAGGTTTTACCGGAAATGAGATCCAGAAGTTATTACAAAAAGCCATTCTTACACTTCCTGAGAAACAAAGAGTGGTGTTCAACATGCGTTATTTTGATGAAATGAAATACGAAGAAATATCCCAAATACTGGAAACTTCAGAAGGTGCTCTGAAGGCTTCTTATCATCATGCTGCAAAGAAAATTGAGGAGTATATATCCAGGCATTAAACCCTTGAGGGGTTTTGTTGTCTAAAATAAAAAATACCCTGTAATGGAAGACAAGGATAAAATTAAAAAAGAACTGAAGCAAGTAGCTCCATCACTGGAAAAACACAGTGGTGAAACTCCTTTTTCAGTACCCGGCAATTATTTTGAAACTTTGCCCCAGGATATTCGCAAACGAAGGGAGCAGTTGCAAAAAAAACAGCATACTGTGTTTTCCCGCTTGGGCATTCCGCAGTTTGCTTATGCTTTGACAGTAGCTGTTTTTCTGATTTTTGCCGGATATTTCATATGGCAAAAGGAGACTCCGCAAGCCATGAACGGATATACGGATGATGCACTTTTTGATGAATATTTTGCTTATTATGCCGATTACCAGTCCGCTGCCTATTATGATATGGTTTTGGGTGAAACATTGGAAGAGGCAGAAGATGAGGAGTTTTTTGCTACGTTTGACAATGAAGATGAATTTATAGACTATATTGCCACCTATGGTGATTACTATATGCAATCGCCCATAGATGTGGAAAATTCATGGTAAAAGTTATACCAAATATTGAATAAAAAATCCTTGAATTATGAAGAAAATGCCTAATTATATTGCCGTATTGTTGTTGTTTATTGTTTTTTGGGGTGTGGATGGATATGGCCAGCCCGGACAAGGGGCAGGACAATGGCAGGAAAGATTTCGCGAGATGGAAGCCAAGAGAATAGCTTATATAACCCAGGAAATTTCTCTCACTCCTGAAGAAGCACAACAATTTTGGCCCGTTTACAACGAGTATACCGACAAACGCAACCAAATGATGATTGCTCACCGTGAGCAAAGGGTCCCTTTGAGGGAGCTGCATGATATGAGTGAAGAGCAATTGCGTGAAGTGGCTGATGCGGATATCCAAAACATGGAAGAAATGGCTGCTTTGCGTCGCGAATATCATGAAAAGTTTAAAGAAATACTCCCTTTGAAAAAGGTGGTACTTCTCTACCATGCTGAAAGAAGTTTCAACAGGCAGCTTTACCGTGAAGGGCACGGAAGAGGTAGACAGCAGGACAGACGCAGGAACTGATTCATCAGAAAACCCTATCTAACCACCTGCGGAAACGGCTTGGTTGCTCCTCATCCCGGGGTTTCGGCTCAGGAGTACCATCGTCCGGTCTGGAAAATATTTTTTCCCACCAACTTTGGGAGGGTAGCTCTTCCAAAAACATATTGCATTGAAGTTTTATGGCCAATGAATCAGGCAGTGGGGTAAAAGAGCCCCTGTTATATTCACGGGTTTGGGTGTTTTCAGAAATCATACGGTAATACTCTCCCCAAACCGGAACAGCACTATTGGTAGAACTGAGTGGGGTTTTATAAATTCCAGCGAAAGCAGGGTTTTCAACTCCGGTCCATACTCCGGTTATTAAGCCCGGGCTAAATCCAACAAACCAGGTGTCAGCACCATGCTGGGTGGTCCCTGTTTTACCAGCCAAAGCATCTGTAATGCCAAATCGGTTGCGCAATTGGGCTGCTGTACCACTATCTACTACAGAGGAAAGCATCTGGCGACTCATTAAGGCAGTACTTTCTGAAAACACGGGTGTTTCACGGGATGGTCTGTTATCGTAAATTACCTTACCGTTTTTATCCTCTATTTTCAACAGCCAAAAGGGTTTTTGAGAATTCCCTTTGTTAACAAAAGGGGTGAAAGCAGAAGTCATCTCCAGCAGGCTCACATCGGCCGTACCTAGTGCAATAGAAGGAACACGTGGCAGGGGGGAGTGGATGCCCGCTTTGTGTGCAACTTCCAGTACAGGCAATATACCTGTGAGGTTAATGTAATGGGCAGAAACGGTGTTTACTGAATGTGCGAGGGCTCCTGCCATACTGTAATACCCATCATAATTACCATCCACATTGCCTGGGCTCCATCCTTCGTTGTCCTCAAAAACGATGGAGTCATTGCTTACATACTCACAAGGCTCTATGCCCATCTCCAAAGCTGTAGCATATACCAGAGGTTTAAATGTAGAACCAGCCTGCCTTTGGGCCAATACATGATCATACTGATAGAAACTGATGTTGTTGCCACCCACCCAGGCTCTTATGGCACCATTTCGGGGATCCAGCGATACCAAACCTGCGTGGATTACTTGTTGAGATAAAAAGATGGAGTCAAGCGGTGAAATTTCAAGGCGTTGTGATCCTCCGGGTTCGTAAAATTCCATGGCAATGGCTTGGTCAAAGTGTACTTCAACAGACTCACTCTCCAGATTATTCTTTTGAAATGATTGGTATCGTTGGGTTTGGAGCATTAACTTCCGTAGAAGTGGCATGGCTTTTTGCCTGGATAACCGTTTATAATACTCATTCATGCGCTGTTGCTGTTCCCGGAGTTGTTTTTCGACGGCTTTTTCAGCAATGAGCTGCAGGTTATAATCCAGGGTGGTGTATATTTTTAGTCCATCGGTGTAAAGGTTATACTGGGTATTGTTTTCCTGGTTGTATTTATGCAATAACCGGGTAATATGTGTACGTGCTGACTCTCTAAAATAGGGTGCAGGTCCCTGATGGTGAGACATAGGGGTGTAATCAAGCTCCAGGGGAAGTTGCCTTATCGAATCGGCCTGATGAGTGTTTATGTATTTATATCTTTTTAATTGGCCTATAACTGTGTTTCTGCGGTCAAGAGCTCTTTGCGGGAAAAGTCTTGGATTGTAAAAAGAAGTGGCTTTTAACATGCCTGTAAGTGTGGCAGCTTCTTCTATAGTTAAGTCCCGGGGGTTCTTGTTGAAAAAGCGCAGAGAGGCAGCTGTAACACCATATACATTTTCACCAAAGGAGACGGTATTCAGGTACAATAACAATATTTCATTTTTGGAGTAAATACTCTCCAGCCGCCGTGCAATAATCATTTCTCTAATTTTATCCACAGCTAAAGAAAGAAAACTGTCTCCATTTCGTGGATAAAGATTTTTTGCCAGCTGCTGGCTCAAAGTGCTGCCACCCCCTGCTGATGATTGCCTCAATAAAAGGGTGCGGTAAAACACACGCATGAGACTACGGTAATCGATGCCATTATGGCTGTAGAACCTTGCATCCTCAGTTGCTATGAGGCTATTGATAAGGTTATCAGAGACTTGATTAGGCAATAGTTGAGAGCGGTCATAAATGAAATATTTTCCCAGTAATTCATCGTCAGATGCATAGATTTCGGAGGATGTCTGGTTTTCTATGGAGGCAAGTTCCTGGTGATCGGGAAGTGTCCCAAACAAACCCATGCGAACACTTAAAACAAAGGAAAAAAGAAGCAAAGTCATTAATAAAATGCCCGATGCAACTATAATCAGAAGCAGCCTGGAAAATTTTTTTGGGTTGGCTGGTTTAAAAATTTGGGATATTCGGTCAAAATATATTTGGAGTTTTTTTTTCAAAATAGCGCTCAGGATTTACTACGCGTTGTATTTGGACGTATTTCTTTTTGTCAGAAGATAAAGAATAACGATACACCACCCACACTTATTATAGCCCCAACAATTTCTTTCCAGCTTACAGATTGTTTAAAGAAAATCATGGTTGGTGGAATGATCAGGATTGGCGTGATGGCCATGATGGTAGAGGCAATACCGGTGGTTGTATTTTGGGCTGCCAACAGGGACAGTGAAACACCTATAAACGGGCCAAAGGTAGCTCCAAGCAACATAAGCAACATGGGTTTTCTTTGTTTTAAGGCTCCAAAAACCGCTCTCCATCTTTTGAAAAATGACACTACGATAGTAAATCCAAAGATCCCTGCCATTACCCTAATTTGTGTGGCTGCGAAAGGGTCAAAATCACCCATCCCGTATTTGCTCAGTACATAGCCTGTGGCTTGTCCTGCTGCACCCAGAAAAGCAAACAGCAAACCTTTTACAGGATAGCTGATTTTTTCCCCTTTTGAGTTATGCTTCTGAAAAATAACCAGTGCAATCCCTGATATGGTCATGGCCATACCCAAAATGTTGAGCCAGGTCATTTGTTCGTTCATTAAAAACCAGCCAAGTGTTGCTGTGATAGGAGGCACCAGGGTCATTATCAGCATGGAGAGTCTTGAGCCGATAAGGGTAAAAGCCTCAAAAAGAAAAAGGTCACCAATTACAAAACCTACAATTCCTGAAAGTAACAACCAGTACCACATATAAGCAGTGGCGTCAGTTGGGAAAAACATGCCTCTGTTGAGCCATGAAAAAAAACTGAGTAGTGCAAGGGCCATAACCAACCTGATGATATTTACTGCCACACTTCCTACTTTACGGCTGGCTGTTTCAAAAGATATGGCAGTGATGGTCCAGCAAAAGGCTGTACCCAGGGCGGCTAACTCTCCAATTCTGATTTCCATTTTTTTAATTTTGGCGCAAAGATATCCTTTTCACCCCATATGAAGTAATTTATATTGCGATAACTACTTTTTATCTGGCTTTTTATTTAGCTTTGCCTGAGGTACAAAAATAAACTCTAGCTTGTCTACAATGCTACTGTTTTGTATTCCTTCTATAATAAAAATGTTCCTTCTTGCGATATTTTAATATTCCCATATTTATTCCGGAATTGGCCTGTCCTTTTCGCTGTGTATATTGTAATCAGTATAACATTACCGGTAAACTTGCTTTACCCCAAAGCCAGGATGTTATCAAGACCATCGAAAGCTACCTGTCAACCATACCATGGCAAAAAAGCTTTGTAGAAGTGGCTTTTTTTGGAGGAAGCTTTACGGGGTTAGATATGGAAAAACAGAACCAGTATTTGTCTCTGGTCGAGCCTTATATTGCTTCCCAAAAGGTAAAGGGTATAAGATTATCTACCCGCCCCGATTATATTTCAGCAAAAATTCTGGAAAACCTGAAAAGCCATGGTGTGCGTTCTATTGAGCTGGGAGCGCAATCCCTGGATGATGAAATACTTGAACTATCGGGTAGGGGGCATTTGGTGGCAGATGTTGAGCAGGCCGCAGCAGCCATCAATGCAATGGGATTTGAGTTGGGTTTACAGATGATGACCGGATTGCCAAAAGATACTCCCGATAAAGCCATGGAAACAGCGAAAAAAATTACACAGTTAAAGGCCGATACCGTTCGCATCTACCCCACACTGGTTATCAAAGATACTCACTTAGCCCGACTATACAAGGCTGAAAACCACCAGCCTCAATCTCTTGAAGAGGCTGTAGACCTGTGTGCTCAGCTATATTTGTTCTTTGAAAACCGGAAGATAAAGGTACTAAGAATGGGTTTGCACCCCTCAGAAGGCTTTTATGATAAAAACACAATGCTTGGAGGCCCTTTTCATCCGGCTTTTGGAGAGCTGGTATTAACCAAAGTGTGGGAGAAAAAAATCACAAATGCAGTGGCTGTAAAAAAAGGTAAATTACTTGTAGTTTCAGTGCATCCATCCAATATAAATGCAGCAATAGGGCATAAAGCCCTCAACCGCAAAAGGCTGGAAGGGCAATTTGACAAAGTTGTTTTTCAGGCTCGTACGGAAGTAAATCCAAACCAATTGTATGCTGATTATCATTGATCAAAAGGCGCCGGATAAGGCTAAATATAAATTGTCACAAGTAGGTAAAGTCGTTGAATTTGCCACTGATGGTATTTGCTATGATGCCATTTCCGGGCACCCTGATATATTTTTTTTTCAATGGCCGGGAGGGTTGGTTGTGGCTCCTAATTTGCCAGGAAAGTATAAACAGTTACTGCAGGAGGAAGGTATATCTTTTCAGGAAGGGGCCTTTATTGTAGGGCAGAAATACCCTTTTACTGCTCATTACAATGCGCTTTATACCTCGCAGGGGATACTCCATAACACAAAATATACGGATCCTGTTATTAAAAATCTCGGATATCCATTGATTCATTGCCGGCAGGGTTATGTCCGGTGCAACACCCTTCAGGCCGGAAAGACAATGATTACTTCAGACAGAGGGATTGAAAAAGTATTAACAAAACAGGAGATTGAAAGTGTTTTTGTTGAGCCTTCAAAAGTTTTGCTAAAGGGGGTTGCCAATGGCTTTTTCGGTGGCTGTTGTGGTTTTTGGATGAAAAAACTATATATTTGTGGTAGTTTGAACAACTTACCGGGAGGAGAGGAATTTAAAAGTTCTTTGGAACATGAAATTGAAATCATACCATTGTATAATGGCCCATTGATGGATGTGGGTGGAATCATGTTTATCAAACACCGCTGGCAGGAGGGTTGAATTCAATGAATGCTTTTGTGAAAGTCTGATGTTTAATGGGTTTTTTAATATAAAAATCAATGGATGTTTTTGGAAAAGACCAGGGAACAAGCAATTGATATGATTTTCAAATATTAAAAGAAAAAAGCTATTGAGTATGATTTGAATAAGGGGAAGTGTAAGGTTTGCTTTATCAGTTGAATACCATTTTTCTGGTTATAACATTATAAGCAATGAAAGTATCGCTTTTTTTTGCCCCCGTAATTGTATTGGTTTTATCTGCTTGTTCTGAGGTTATTCATGACAGAGAGGAAGTGGATAGCCATCTTATCCCTTTCATGCCTATAGAAGGTACTCTTATCGCTGCCACTGAACCCGACTCTTCATACATGCTAAGAGCCAATCAGCTGGAAAAAGTAACTGCTGCTGATCCTCAAATCATTCCTTTAAAAGAACCTGTTACTTTAGATGCAACAAAACAAGTCACCCGTGCGGGTGATGCAAGGGTGCGAATTGCCCAGGGTTTTACAGCTCCTGTTCCAGTGGAAATTTCACCCAAAACTGTCAGGACCGGCCTTCCTGTTATTACCACTTCAAAAGATCCTTACCTGAAAGCGGAAAACTCTTACAGCTTTGGTTTTTATACGCGTCACCAGGGACTGGCCCATGATGATATCAGTGCCCTTGCAGAGGATCCCATGGGGAATTTATGGTTGGGAACATACGGTGGTGGGCTGATTAGATTTGATGGTTCAACTTTTAGTCATTATACCACCGAGCAAGGGTTACCTGAAAACGATATTTTAACGGTTCATGCTACCGATGATGGAAGGATTTGGATGGGTACCAGAAGATCCGGCCTGGTGATTTTCGATGGGAAAAAATTTTCTGTCTTTGATGAAGAACAAGGTTTTCCCATAGCAAGTGTGGAGACTATTTTTGAAGACTCCCAGGGAAACATCTGGCTGGGAACCTTTGGGGGTGGTGTGGTTCGGCATGATGGGGACCTTTTTACTCAATTTACCAGTTACCATGGGTTGGCCCATGATGTTGTTTATACCATAGAAGAAGATGCTGATCAAAACATTTGGTTGGGTACACGAGGAGGCGGTATATCGGTATTTAACGGTGAGCATTTTTTCAATTATACAACCCAGCAGGGGCTAAGTAGTAACTATATCCTTGATTTCGCCCAGGATGATAATGGTCTTATGTGGGTAGGGACCGACGGCGGCGGTCTGATGACTTTTGATGGCGTTTTTTTTACACATTACGGACAAAATGCAGGTTTTCCTGATGATGATATACTGTGCCTGCTTACCAGTTCCGGGGGGGATGTTTGGATTGGTACACGGCAGGCCGGAATTATCAGGTACGATGGGCAAAGTTTTACATCATTTACAGAAGCCCAGGGATTGATAAACAGTTTTATTACCGTGCTTTCCGAGGATAAAAACAGCAATTTATGGTTTGGAACCTATGGGGGTGGACTGGGCTATTACCAGGGAGATGTTTTTCGTCATTATAGTGAGTATGAGGGACTTCCCCATGGTTTTATCCGGTCAATCACAGCAGCAGAGGATAGTGATTATCCCTGGCTGGGATCCCATTCGCAGGGTTTGTTTAAATTGCACAAAGGGTATTTGTTACAGTATACCACAGAGCATGGCTTGCCCGATAACCGGCTAAGAAGCGTGTTTAAGGAGGATTCAGGCAAACTTTGGCTGGGATTTTTGAATCATGGATTAGCCATTTTTGATGACGGATATTTTTATCTTCCGCCCCGGGATGCTCTGTTGGCCACAAGTAGAGTTCTTCACATTCAGCAATCCAGTAACGGGGATATATGGCTTGCCACAGGTGGAGATGGGGTGTTCTGTTTTGATGGTGAGCGTTTCATAAATTATTCAACCGAGCAGGGTTTGTCCAGCGATCATGTTGTGGAAATAGCAGAGGATCAAAGTGGCAATATGTGGTTTGCTACGCGGAGAGGCGGTATCAATATGTTTGATGGGGACTCGTTTGTTCACTATACAGAAAATGAGGGGTTGCCTGCCAATGAGTATTTGTCGTTGTTTATTGATGGTGAAAACACTATATGGGCTGGCACGTATGGAAGTGGTCTGATTAAGATAAAGGAGAATAGATTGTTTCACTTTACTGAACGACATGGTTTGAGCAATAACTTTGTTTATTCATTTATTGAGGACAACAACAGGAATGTATGGATAGGAACACGCCTGGGGTTAAATCAATTTCTAGATGCTGACTATATAGAAAAATCGGGCAATGGAAATTATTACACTACCTCCTGGGCTCACTCCAAAGGGATATTTTTTAAAGCATACAGCCGTAATGACGGCTTTATGGGTACAGGGGTTAACTCCAGTGCTATGTACAAAGCTTCGGATAATACCATTTGGATTGGTTCCAATGATATTCTTACGGTTTTTAACCCCCATAAGCTGCCCCTGTCAGAAGAGGCTCCCGAAGTACAAATACAGGCTTTGGGGTTGTTTAATGAATCTGTACCATGGTTAGCGTTTTATCATAACCAGGATACTTTGCTTCGATTAGCCAATGGTATGGAAATCAGCAATTTTAATTTTGATGGAGTCTCCCCATGGTATGGACTGCCACATAATCTCACCCTGGCCCATTACAACAATTATATTTGTTTCAACTTTGTAGGGATCTCTCCTGCCGCCAAAGGCAAAGTTGGCTATACCTACAAGCTGGAAGGTTTTGAAAATGACTGGAACAATGTTACTTATGCCAGAAGAGCATTTTACGGCAATCTTTCACCTGGCAGCTACAATTTTAGAGTGAAAGCGGTGAATATTGACGGTTCTACGAGTGAGGAACTGCAGTTTCCCTTTACCATAAAAAGGCCCTGGTGGAGTAGTACCTGGGCTTTGGCCATGTATTTTATTCTCCTGCTGGGGTTTTCTTTTTGGGTATATTTTTGGCGAAAGGAGCAAGCCCGAAAACGGGAAGAAAAAAAGCAGGAAGAATTATTATTACAAAAGGAGGTTGAGGTTGCCCAAAAATCCCTGGAGTTCAAAAAAAATTTTCTTGCCAATATGAGCCACGAAATACGCACTCCGCTGACCGGGATATTGGGTATGGCAGAGGTTATGAAGAAAACATCCCTGACACCGGAGCAATCGGATTATTTGGATACGCTCATACATTCAGGAGAAAACCTGCGGGAAACCATTAACCTGGTGCTGGATTATTCAAAGATTGAGGCCGGCAAGGTGAATATCAAAGAGGAGGCTTTTGCTGTTGAGAAGCTTTTTCGCGAAACAGAAAAACTCTTCTTTTCCATCAGCAAAAAAGAGATTCATTTGAATATCTCCATTGAACAAAATGTGCCTCCATATATCCAAAGTGATTATAAGCGGGTTTTTCAAATTATCAGTAACCTTTTGTCCAATGCGGTGAAATTTACCCCGAAAGGCAAAATTAATATCCATGTATCTGCTATGGATTTTCAGCAACCCATTGAAACCCAAAAATCTTATTGTTACATTAAAGTTTCTGTATCTGATACAGGAATAGGGATATCACCGGAGAAGCAGAAAGAGCTTTTTCAACCTTTTTACCAGGCCGAGCAAACTTATGATAGATCCCATGAAGGTACAGGCCTGGGGCTTAGCATATGCAGGGAGGTTGCAAAATTACTGGGAGGTAATGTTGATTTCAAAAGCACACCGGGCAAGGGAAGTACTTTTTGGTTTACCTTCAGGGCAAAAAAAGTTGACATGCCCAAAAAAGATGACTTGAAACAGCCCATTAAAGAGGTTGTTGGCGAAAAATCACTGCGGGTGCTTTTGGTGGAAGATAAGAAAGTCAATCAAAAAGTTATTCAGTTGCTTCTCCATTCTCAGAACCACAAGGTGGATATCGTTGAAAACGGACAACAAGCGCTTGAATTCTTTGAGCCCGGCAAATTTGACCTGGTACTGATGGATATTCAGATGCCTGTGATGGATGGAATTGCAGCAACTCACCGCCTTAGAGAAAAATATACCAACCTTCCTCCCATAGTTGGTTTGAGTGCAAATGCCTTTGAAGGTGACAGAGAAAAATATATGAGCATGGGTATGGATGAGTATATTACCAAACCAGTGAAAGAAAACGACTTTGCAAATCTGGTTAATAAGCTCAATCTTTGAAAAACTCTATTTTGCCATACCCCGGGCCCAAATTCCTTAAAAACTCAAAGGTTTGTTTTACGGTTAGGTTAGATGTGGAGTGCTTCATAAGATAAATGACCGCAAGCTACCTGCACCAAGAATGCTTTGTTTTGAGATGTAACTGATCGGGGAAAGGTTTTTACCTTTATACATTAAAACGGACATTGAGAATGTCACCATCCTTTACGATGTAGTTTTTACCTTCAATGTAGAACTTCCCAGCTGTTTTGCAGGCATGCTCCGATCCCAGCTCAACAAAATCGTCATACTTCATTACCTCAGCCCTGATAAAGCCTCTTTCCAGATCGCTGTGGATAACCCCGGCCGCCTGGGGTGCTGTCATCCCCTCTTTGATGGTCCAGGCATGGGCCTCTTTGGGGCCTACGGTAAAAAATGTTTTTAAATTCAATAGATCGTAGGCAGCCCTTATGAGCTTATTCACACCCGGTTCTTCCAGTCCCAGGTCTTTAAGAAACTCCTGGCGATCGGATTCATCTTCCAGTTCGGCAATATCTGCTTCCGCCTGGGCTGCAATGATAAGTAATCCCGAATCCTCTCCTTCAATGGATTTTTTCACCTGTTCCACATAATCGTTGCCACTGGCAGCTGAACCCTCGTCAACATTACATACATAAAGAACAGGTTTTACAGTAAGCAGGAAGCAATCATCAATATACTTCTGGTTCTTTTCTTCCATGTCATAGGAGCGAGCACTCTCACCTCCCTCAAGATGGTCTTTGAGCTGGTTGATTACCTCAATCCCTGTTTTTGCATCCTTATCGCCACTTTTGGCTACTTTCTCAAGTCGCAAAATTTTCTTTTCCAGTGTTTCGATGTCACGACTGATGAGCTCTAAATCGATTATCTCTTTGTCTCTCACCGGGTTGACACTCCCCTCCAGATGAGGAACCATTTCATCGTCAAAACACCTTAATACATGCAGGATGGCATCGGTTTGCCGGATATCTGCCAAAAACTGGCTGCCCCCCTTTATTTGGCTGCTTCCTTTCATCAGCCCGGGTATATCCACTATCTCAACGGTGGTGGGTACCATTTTGGCCGACTTGCCCAATTCGTAAAGTTTCTCCAGACGTGGGTCGGGTACCTCTATTTGCCCAAGGTTGGTTGCTTTGGGAGCTCCTGCGCCCACTTTGCTTTTCGATAAACAGTTGAATACTGTTGTTTTGCCGGTGCCGGAAAGCCCTACAATTCCACATTTTAACGCCATAATTGCCAGATTTTTTCGGCTGCAAAAGTACGAATTATTTTCTATTCACATCCCGTAAGCCATTTTAATTCTCCACTCTTAATATCGGGAAATAATTTCCTTCTTCCAGCAAATACTCGTATCCCTTTCGTTGGGCCAGGCCCAGCATAGATTTTGGTTCAAACAGGCTTACCAGAAAGTAGGCATGTATCTGGCTTGTGGGTACCCAAACATAATCGCCTGCCAACATACCGGGGGTTTTTTCTTTCCTGGTAACAGACGGCAGACGGTTTTCCAGCTCTTCATCCACACTTGTTTCAATATTTTCAACAAAATACCTGTGAACCTTTTTACCTGGAGTATCAAAATCTTTCTGGTAATTTATATGATGAAGGTGTAAAAAGTCCATTAACAGGCTGTCAGCAACAGGCACCAGGTAAGCCCTGGGTTGTGTTACACTCACCACGGGTTCTGCCCTGGGAAGATAGTTTTTTACAGTTACAATTGTATCATTTCCTGTATGTGAAGAAGTCAGGGGGAGTAACAGCTCCCTTCCGTCGGGAAAGTGTTCCATTCGGATAGCCACTTCTTTTCCAGGCTCGTACTGTATTAGCTTCTTCCTGGCTTTATCTACTTTGTCAACAGCTTCAGGGGCATTATGATGTAAAAAATCGAGCAGGGCTGTGAGTGCTTCAACCTGACTATAGGTGCGTTCCTGAAGGTTTTCAACATACCCATCAGGTCCGTTTATCCCTTCATAAATGAATGAAAGGGTATTTAAAATGGCAAAACTTTGCCTGCCATCATCAAAATCCACTGTGGAATGGCGTGTACGACCTTCAGTGGGTACGGGACCTACCAGGTAATTGTGAAAGCTGAATCCTTTTTCGTTAAGATGGGTTTCTATTGCCGGAAGGGCCTGACGAAGGGCAAACTCACGGAGGTTTTCGCTTACATTTGGATTGGTTGGTACCCCAACCTGCACATCAAAATTCTTATATCCGCCGAACTCTCTCCACGACTCACGATATGGCTGGTACTCATGGATGTCGATGGTAACGTGGGGTTGAATTCTTCTAAATAATTCATGGAGTGCCCGGGTTTCGGGAGCATGCTGTAAGATGTGATCCCGGTTTAAATCAACTCCCTCACTATTACGTCTTTCATTTCTGTCGGCACCATCTGGATTGAGCTGCGGAATTATCCAGAGCTGCATCCTGTCGAGCCAGTGTAGATTTTTGCCCTGTGCCAAATCGCGGATTAGCAGCATGCTGGCCTCCTTGCCGCTTTGTTCGTTGCCATGTTGCTGGGCAAAAATAAGTACCCTCAGGATGGAGTCTGGAGGAACATCTTTGGATGCACTTATGGTCACAAGGTCTTTGCCCTCAACACTTGTGCCTATGCTTTCAAAGGATAGATGCCGGGATTTTTCTGCAGCTGTTATTGAAAAATCGACTACTTCTTCCGATATAGCCGGAGTTTTAAAGTCCCTGAGCACTGTGGGTGACTCAATTGGACGGGAGCAGGAAAGCATCAAAATTAATAGCAGGAGGATAAGAGCCGTTTTTTTCATGGTCAACAAGATGGTTAATAAACAGTTTTGTAGTTTTTTTACCGCAAATATATCAATAGTTTTTTATAGGTATTTACCTAATCAAATCGCTGAATACGAAAGATAATCTCAACTGCACCCGATGGTGGTGGTATTGGCAGTCGGATTACATGGGTAGTTGATGGACGGATATCTTATGTCATGTTTGAAAACTCACGGCCCCAATGCGGCAAACTTCCGTACAAATCAAAATGGGTTATTGGGGATGGTTTGGGTAAAATAAAAAGCAGCATCCCTGGTTTTTCATTAAGTGGTTACCTGAAGTGTTATTAAATTGAGATGGTGTTGGATTGTGCAAACATCTGTAGGCTATGCAAGTCGTTCATGCATTTGAGCAATTTTTTCGGCATTGCAAAGGGTACCATCAATCCAGTGAATGGTGAAACCTTTTCGCTCCATTCTGCGAAACCAGGTCATTTGCCTTTTGGCATACTGGTGGATGGCTGTGTTCAATTTCCGGAACATTTCTTCATAGTCAATTTCTCCTGTGATATACTGGGTTATGTACTTATACTCCAGTCCGTAGAAGGTTAATTGCTCAGGTTTGAGCCCTTTTTTCAGCAAGTTTTGTATTTCTGTCAGCATCCCGTTTTCAAGTCTGTTTTCCAGCCTTTGGGTAATACGCTTTCTGATGGTCTCGCGAGGGAAATCTACTGCAAAAATGATGTGAGAGAAGTCTGGAAACTTTTTCTTTTTATGGGCATTTGCCAATTGGTAGGTTTCGATTTCGATGGCCCTGATTAGTCTGTTGCGATCACTGGAATCGGTGGTGTTATGCAACGGGCGAAGCCCCGCCAGCTTTTCCACAAGTTCTTCATGGGTGAGAAGCTCTAAGCTTTTGCGCAGTTCGGGATTTTCAGGCGTCTTAAGCAGCTGATACCTGGCCAGGGCAGCTTCAATATACAGACCCGTTCCTCCGCAAAGAAAAGCCTGCTTCTTTCTCTTCCGGATATGGTTGAATGCTTTCAGAAAGTGTTCCTGGAACTCAAACACATTGAACTCATAGCCGGGCTCAACAATATCCACAAGGTGCACCGGTACAATACGGCCGTTTACCACGTATTCAGCCAGGTCTTTCCCGGTACCAATGTCCATCCCTTTATAAACCTGCCGCGAATCAGCACTTATGATTTCTCCCTCCACGCTGTCGGCCATCTCTGCTGCCAGCCTTGTTTTTCCGGTGGCTGTGGGACCGGTAATCACGATAAGGTCATATTTGTTTTGCATCTTCTTTTTGGAATTTCAGTTCGGTTTCAAACAGAAATTTACGGATTTTATTTAAGATATCTATGGGAGAAGCTGAAAAATTCAATTCTTTAAGTTCTATTGTGAGGTTGTTATCCGGGAAGTTCTCAGTGAGAAATGTTGCCAGGTTTTCTTCGTCACAACCGGGATTTTGCTCATGTTGCACTTTCAAATATTGTAAAATTCGCAGACCATCTACTTTTTCATGACATGCTTTCACAAAGCGGTCAGGGTTTTTGTGGTTTTTGCGCAGGGGCTCAAAAATGTCAGGGCACCGAAAGTGATTACTAAGGAAATTATCCATTGGGGTAGGGTGGGGGCCATGAAACAAATCAGGGAATATGGAGATGGTTTTTTTTATCTCTTTGAAAAACTCAGGGTTAAAAAGCGGGTAAGCACTCCATTGTCCTGACAGACCTTTTATCATTGCAGGTCCGGTTCCGAAAAAAACCCTGTTGGACAAACGATTACCCGGATATATTATTTCGGTGTTATACATAAGGACCTGGCCGGCTTTTGCAAGTTTTTGCAGGAAATAAAAATCTTCGCCACTTTTCTTGGCTGTCAGCCCGTTGATTTTCTTATAGGCATCAACCGGGGCTGCCATCGCACTTCCCAGTGGGGTAAAGTAATAGGGGGTGCCTGTGAAGCGCATGTTGAGGGCATAGTAGCGCATATATATTTCGTACCGAAGCATGGCACGGTTAAGTTTGTTATCATCTCCCAGCGGGTGATAGTAAGGATTGGAAAGCCCCATTGCATCAGGGTTTTGCAGGAATATTCGACAAACAGACGCCAGGTAGTTTTCGCCGAAAAGGGTGTCGGCATCCAGTGATAATATGATATCTTGGTCACTGGCCACAGAAGCAATAGTATCCATAATGGTTTTTCGAGCCATGCCTACACCCAGTTTGCCCTCTTCCCAGCCTTTGCCCTTTGAGGACTTGTCAATGATGTGCAGGTTTGGCAACTTGTAATTTTTTAGCAGGCTGAGTGTTTGGGCGTTGTTCTGGCAAATGTGTTGTTTTTCCGGATTTTCATGAAAACTCTCGGGCTGGTTGACGCAAATCCAGGTATGAAAGTCGCCGAATGATTGCTTTTGTAAGCATTCCAGTGTACGCCCGATGTAGTCCCGCTCATTCATGGCAGGTAAAGCAACGTGTATGGTGGGTGGTTTTCCTTGCATAGGAGGCAAAGGTACGCATTATTGTTTTTTGAATTGGAGAAGAAGTTTTGTGCAAAGCAGGGTGCCGGTTGTTAAAGAAAAAGATGTTTGGTAGGCCTCCTTATATAAAAGCTTGGATTGTTGAAAAACACATGAATAGTTTAAAAATCAATACCTTAAAATATCAATCATAGAAAGGCAAAATCCACTAAAGAAACCCTTTGAGGCTCCTTTAAATAGCATTCCAAAAAATTGCTTTGTCATTTGGGTCACCGTTCAAAAACGACCGGGTTGATGTTGCGGGGGGGGATTAAAATGGATGTTACCCATGGGATGTGTTAAAATTAGGATGTATATCATGGTTGGCCACGCAGTTATTGCCAACATATCGTCCGCAAGAAAAATCGGATCCTATAATTACCGATTAGATCCTGAACAATTTCGCCAATTGGGAAAACAGTAAACTTCATCTTTGATAATAGATGTTTCTTTTCCGTATCCCGCGATTATCCTACTTTCGTCTTTTTTGTCTTTTTTTGAGGGCTACCCGTTTTTTCCTTCCAGGGCCTCCCTGGTTGGTTTTCAGGTTTTCTTTTTTTTTGGTGTGGAAAGCACCTCCTCCCTGTGGAAGTTTCAGGGGCTTGAGGTAGGGTTTGTCTCCTGCACTGGGGGTTGGTTCATCCCATATGTCTTCAGCCTTACTAATGATAAGATCTTCGGGGAGTGGCTCCTGGGGGATGGCTTTTTGCATGTAGCTTTCAATGGCCAGCCTTTTATTTTCTTCATGCTCCGCCATCAGGGTGATGGCAATACCATCCCGGTCCACCCGGCCTGTTCGCCCAATGCGGTGTATATATGCCCCGGGGATATCAGGCAAACCGAAATTAATCACATGACTTACCTCAAAAATATCCACACCCCTTGCCACAAGGTCAGTGGATATTAAAATCCTGGTAGTGCCGTTTTTAAGATCCTCCAATGCTCCAAAGCGTTGATTTTGGCTTTTGTTGGAGTGTATCAGCCCCAATTCATCACCATACTTTGGGGTGAGTTTATTGAAAATTTTGTCGGCTGCTTTTCGTGAAGGGGCAAAAACCAACACTTTTTCAAACACCTCGTCTTCTTCCAGCAAAAGGCTGAGAAGGTTAAACTGGGTAGCAAAGTTGGGTGCTTTATACAGCAATTGCTTAATGCGACTGATGGGTGTGCCTCTGTAATGGATATCTATCCATTGGGGGGCGCGGAAAAAATCTTTGATGATAGATTCCACTTCATCGGCCAGTGTAGCCGAAAACATGAGTGTTTGCCGTTTTGGGGGCAACAGCTCAAGTATGTTTACCAACTGATGCCGGAAACCCAGGGTAAGCATTTCGTCTACTTCGTCAATAACAAGTTTCTGAATGGATTTCAGGCGCAGGGTTCCTTTCATGGAAAGGTCAAAAAGCCTGCCCGGGGTTGCCACCAGGATATCTAATCCCTGATAAATACGCTGACTTTGGGTATTGATGTTGGTGCCACCGTATACACCATCAATACGGACGTTCATATAGGTTGTCAGCTTTTTGGCTTCTTCCACTACCTGCATTACCAACTCCCGGGTGGGTACCATAATTAAGATCCTGGGGTGTCGTTGCTCGGAGTATTTTAGTTGTCGAATCAAAGGTAACAGGTAGGCAAGGGTTTTACCGGTGCCTGTTTGTGCAATACCTACAACATCTTTTCCTGACATAATAATAGGGAAAGCCTTTTCCTGGATGGCTGTGGGCTGACTGAAGCCCATATCCTGTATGGCATTCTGCAGCGGTGTGGTAAGGTTGAATTCCTGGAAGTTCACAGTTTATTTTTTTTGCAAAGGTAGTATTAAACTTTTTACCCGAAACTTTGTAAGAGCCGCAGATGGATAAAAAACAACCTCCCTAGGCTTTCCCTTTGAAAGAAAACAGTGAAATGGAGGTTGTTTTTGAATAAAAGTAGCTTTTACAGAGTTTAACGAAGATATAAAATTACCGCACAATAAGTTTGTGTGAATAATTCATATGTTGATTTTCAATGCGCAGAAAATAAATTCCGGCATTTAGTTTCGATACATTTAATTCTAGTTTTATAGCATTCTGACTGCTTCCTGAGTCAATGCTTTTTATAGCTTGGCCAAGTTGGTTAAGCAAAGTCACTTGGTAAGAATTGTTGTCCATCCTGTCCAATTCAATATTCACCTGGTCTTTTGCCGGGTTAGGGTAAATACGAATATTCTCATCGGGGTCGGCTTGGATTACATCTGTACCATCTGCATCCAGGTAAATTTCTAATTGAAGATCATCGTCTATGATTGTAAAAGTGTCATGGTATTCCTGGTAGTAATCTGCATAGACTGTGTAGTTATAGGTTCCGGCAAGCATTTGCTCAAAGCTAAAGACTCCTTCCTCGTAAGTGCTTTCTTCAATCGTAAATGTTGCATTTTCAACCGGAGTACTCCATTGGTCAAAAACAGCAAAATGAACTTTGTAGAAAGGATTCATTTCCACATCAATAACCAGGTCAGCATCGTTAATTTCAAATTGGTTTTCAAAGGGGGCATATCCCTCTGCTTCAATGGTATATTCAAAGATTCCGTTGCGCAGATCTATCAGTTGATGACCTTCAATAACTTCACCTTCAACCTTTAGCAAGGCTTCATCGATGGTGCTTCCATCCGGATCACTGATGTTAAAGCTGGCATAAAATAATCTTTCCATCAAAACTTCGACAATGGTGTCCTGGTTAATATGAATATGTTGATTTTCGATGGGCACATGTTTATCAGCCATGACAGAATAGAAGTAACCACCGGGGATTATTGTAAAGGTTGTTTCGCCTTGTTCATTTGTGTTTTGTTCACCTTCAGAGACTTTTACCACGGCACCTTCAACCGTTTCATTGATTTGGTTACTGACTTTGAAAGTGATGTCTATGTCGGGAAGTTCATAGTGTAAGGTTAGGCGCCAGGAGTTGTTGGGAACATAAGCATATTGAGTGTTTGTGCCGCTGCCACCCCATGTTCGGAAAGCGTGAAGTTCAAATTCAATATCTCCACCACCGGTTACATTGTTTGCGATGTCAAGGTTAGTTCGTTCATAGGTATAGGTTCCTCCCGAGTTGTTGCTACCCTGGTAAACCTGGGGTTCGGTTGTTCCACCTTCTGAAACACACCTGATAAACGATCTTTGCTCACTCATCCATGCAGCGCTGGTTGATGTCATTTTGTACTCTACGTCAACACCAGTAATAGTGGCATCCTTCGGAATGTTTACCGTTAACTGCCCTGGTTGAGTAGCATGTGAGCTGCTGTTGGGGGATGAATTAAAGGTTGTAGGAATAGGGCCATCAGAAAATACAGGAACTTCACCAATGATGACATTCTGGTAGTCTTCAAAAGTGTAAAGGCCTGACTGGGCAGTTATAAACAAACTTTCAGCAGACTCCAGGGGTGTTTCCAAGGAGGTTGTGGCGGGAATAATTAATTCGATACTGCCCTGGGGAGCCAATAATGGTAGCTCAATGGGCTCATCGCTGAGCAGTGTAAGCCATTCACTTTCTGTACTGTACTCTATTGTGCCATTGTCTGATTCAAGCTGTCCGGTGTTTTTCAATTTTATAATAATGTTTGCCGTTTCACCCGGGTCGAGAATTCCATTGTCATTTCCGTATTGACTGTCGTCGATAGACAGCTCTTCAATAGAAAGGTATGGGGCATGTGCTGTTTCCACAAAGCTGCTTTCCCATATGTCATCATCATCGTGCGTTGAGAAAGACACCAGGCTAAAAGTAATCTCGTGATTCCCCGGAATAACCTCGGATGTTTCAAAGGTGGCTACATTGTTAAAGAATTTGTACTCTCCGGCCTCAAAATCGCCCAGGTGCACAATGCTGTCGGTAAATGAAATATAGTCAGAGTCAGAACTTACTATTAGGGTGGCATCTGTGATGTCTTCCTCCGTGGGGTTGTGCATTGTAATAGCAATGTTGATTAGTTCACCAGGATTGATGTACCCATCATCATTTCCCTGGCTGTCGTCGAGAATGTGGCTTTGGTAAATCAAGCCCGAAAAACTGGTTGCATTGATAGCTTCCAGGGCATCAATTCTTCCGCTTCCATAAGTATTACTTTTGGTTTCACTTAAGGATACAGCAGATTCCTCCAGGATTTGACTCATTTCTTCGGGGGTAAGAAAAGGGTTTTTGGATAACATCAGTGCCATTAATCCTGCCACCGCGGGAGCAGCCATTGATGTGCCGCTTTTTACGGTATATCCATCTTCAGATTCATTATCCAGTGAGTTAATGTTGCTGCCGGGAGCCACAACATCAGGAATTATTAGTCCTGTGCCGGGATTGTAAGCATAATCATTGAAAGGGGCAACATTTTGCCAGGTTACCGGCCCAATGCTTGAAAACCCGGAGATATTATCGGTTTGGGTTGTTGAGCCAACCGTTACCACAGCTGAATTACCGCCTTCTGATATTTGGTCGGGGTGTGACCAGGGTGCCGGGCAGTCACCGGGTGTTCTGATATTATTTGGAGCGGGCTGTCCTCCCCAGTCTCCCTCATTTCCTGCTGCAACGGATGCAATAACTCCGGCGCTCATGGCATTTTCCATGGCTGTGCGCCAGGCTGCCCTGTCAGGGCCCCATTGGTGTTGCCAACCCAACGACAAACTCATCACATGGGCTCCATAGTCTACTGCAAACTCTATGGCCGCCCATACACCCGATTCGGTACCACCCCCCGAGGAGTCAAGTACTTTCAAATCCATGATAATTGCCTCTGGTGCTACTCCTGTGATGGTACCGGCAGTACCGTTTCCGGCTACCGTACCTGCACAGTGTGTTCCATGGCCTGAGCCATCAAAGGTATCGTAATTGTTGTCTGCAAAGTTGTAACCATGATTGGGGTAATCCGGATGCTCCCACATTCGCCCGGATAAATCCTGGTGGGCGTTTACACCTGTATCCAAAACGGCAACAATGATATCTTCACCGGTAAACCCCTGCTGCCAAACCTCAGGGGCGTTGATATGACTAACATTCCATTCAATATCACTGCCATCGCCGATGCCGTCACTCAATTTATCTGCCCTGGCTGTGGGTGCAGCTGGTGCCTCCAGATCAAGAACCTGGCGGTATTGATCATAATCTACCCTTACCACATCGGGGTGCAGGGCAATTTCTTCTATCACTTCAGCAGTAGCATAGGCATTAATGAGATTAATGATCCAATGGGATTTGATACCACTCACCTCCATGTTCTTTTGCTGGTATTGCAAAAAAGTAAGTAAATCTTGTTGGCTGGCTTTACTAAATGATTTTAGTGTTTCGCTTGCAATTTTTCTTCTCTGCTGGGGATCGGTAACCCCCATTGTTTTGGTTGCCAGTAATTGGCTGTCATATTGTTCTGCAAGACGAATGTTGATACGAATATGCTCACCGGATTTGCTTTCAGAAATCCGCTCCTGCAAATGGGAGGTAATAATGTTGTGACTTAATGCGGGGGTTGCCAAAACAAAAATGGCCATGAATGCATTAAACAGAGTAATTTTTAAAAGCTTCATAATGTAATTGATTGATAAAAAGGAGCCTGGTAGTTCGATAAACAGAGCCCCCCAATGGTAAGTTGTAAATGAATAAATCAGGGTTTTGGTTTTGATAATTTTTCGCAATATACAAAAATTAACCCGAATCAAATTTGAGTGCCGGGGCAAATGGGTTTATTGGCAAAGATACGGTTGCTGTTTCTGCAAATCTCACCAGGGCTCTGCTGCAAACAGAAGTTGCAATGCAGCGAATATAATTGTAGTCGGCTTATGTTAACGGTTTTTTAGACAATTTGACCAGGTCTTAAACATTTTAAGTAGAATACGTTCAATAATAAAGATTAATTTTGTTTGAGTAAAGTAGAAGAAGAAAACAGAATCTTTAAATCCAACTTTTTGAATGAGCTTCCTTTATCCCTGGTTTTTGCTGGCACTATCTGCTATAAGTATACCCATCATTATCCATTTGTTTCATTTTCGCAGATTTAAAAAGGTTTATTTTTCCAACATCAGCTTTTTGGAACGTCTGAGCGATGAGACCCAGAAGCAAGCCAGGCTAAAGCATCTGTTGGTTCTTATTAGCCGGATTCTTGCCATTGCACTGTTGGTTTTTGCTTTTGCCCGGCCCTACATCCCGCTTCACTATGATGGACAAGAAGTTACCGAGAGTAATAAGCTGAGCTTGTTTATTGATAACTCCTTTAGTATGGAGGCCGGCTCGGCCTATGGTACTTTGTTTGACGAGGCCAGGGAGACCGCCAGGGAGATTGTGCAAGCTTTCAACCCCACAGATCAGTTTCAGCTATTAACCAATGATTTTGAGGGGCGGCATCAGAGGTTTGTAAGCAGGGATGACTTCTTGCGACTGCTGGATGAGGTGTCATTTAGCCCCTCGGTGAGGAAACTTTCCGAAGTTGTTCAGCGTCAGCAGGAAATTATTCAGCAAGAACCTGGTCGGGAACAAAAACACGCTTTTATCCTTTCCGACTTTCAGAAAAATGTGACAGATTTTGAGCAAACTCAGCCTGATTCAACGTTTGAGTATTATTTTATTCCTTTTTCTTCCCCACAGCCTGCTAACCTGTTTATTGATTCTGTGTGGATAGATAACCCTGTAAGAATGAGCGGACAAGCCATTAGTTTGCAGGTAAGGATTTTTAATGATTCGGATGAGCAGCTTGAAAATCAACCCGTACGACTATATGTAAATGGTGCCCAACGCTCGGTGGCTACATTTGACATAAGGCCAGGGGCTTATGCAGAAGTTGCCCTCACCTATACACTCGACAGGGAAACATTACAGCGGGGATATGTTGAAATCAATGATCATCCAGTAACTTTTGATGACCGTTTTTATTTTAGTTTTCAATTGAGTGAAAATATCCCGGTGCTTGCTATCAACCAGCAAAGCTCCAACCGTTTTTTAAATGCACTGCTGGCATCTGATACAACTTTTACTTTCACCAATATGAATGTTGGCTCCATTGATTATGCTTCTTTTGTTAACCAAAACCTGATTATACTCAATGAGTTGGAAGCCATTGGTGGCGGACTCTCTTTGGAGCTTCAGCGATATGTGGAGGATGGGGGAAACCTGCTTGTGTTTCCGGCCGAAAACATGGATTTTACCTCTTTCAACGAATTCCTGGCTGGCCTAAATGTAAATGGTTATGCTCAACTGGATACTCAAAGCACGCGCGTTACGGCTATCAACGAGTTGCACCATATTTACACCGGTGTTTTTGACCATATCCCTGAAAATATAGATTTGCCTTCGGTGGAACAGTATTTTATTTTAGAACAGCAAGCACGTGGACAACAAGAGTATTTGATGCAGTTGCAAAATGGGAATGAATTTTTTGTTTCGGCACAAAGCGGGCAGGGCCAGGTTTTTCTGTCAACGGTTCCGGCCAATGACCAATTTAGCAATTTTCCGCGTCATGCTATGTTTGTGCCAACGGTATATAATATTGCTCTACATAGTGCCTCATTCCACCCCCTCTATTACACCCTGGGTGTGGATGAACTTGTATCGGTAAGGGATGTTTCCGTGCCCGCTGACAAGTTGTTTGCCATAACGGGTGATGAGCTTGAAGTAATTCCTGAAGTCCGCACTACAGGTAACCTGGCGCGCTTATTTCTTCATGGCCAAATAAGGGATGCGGGAAACTATGCCCTGGAATCAGGAGACCATGTTTTAAGAATGCTTTCTTTTAATTATGACCGGCGGGAGTCATTGCTGGAAAGTTACACTAGCAGTGAAATTAACAGCTTTATTGGGAGTTATGACAATGTCAGGAGTCATGTAATTCAAACCGGAGATATTTCCTTTGAGCGGCAGTTAGAAACAGCACGCGGTGGAAGACAACTCTGGAAAGCTTTTCTTTTTATGGGATTATTGTTTTTGTTTGCAGAGGTACTCTTGCTGAGGTTTTGGAAATAGAACTGAAAAATCAGATTGCCATAATCCAGATATTTTTTTTTACCAGACAACAAATAATTTTTAATGCTTTTTATTGAGGTTGTTTTTTTGAGTTTTAGAAAGTGAGGTTCACTGATGTAGCATGAAAATACCAGCTTGTGTGGTTATGTTGTGCTACATTGTTTTTGCTAAATTATTACCTTTGCACCGTTTGATTTTTGCCATGGTTTCGATGTCAAAGATTAATCTATAAAAGACACAGTAAATTAATCAATCAAAATAACTTTCCGGGAAAATATCAATGGACGATACCAATAACAACAATCCTGAACAACCTGAAAAATTTGACCCGGATGCTTCCGGAAACATGGATCAGCCTGGCTCTGACCCCAGCGGGGGTGAGTCGGTAACCAAAATTTCCGGGATGTACCAGGATTGGTTCCTGGATTATGCATCCTATGTCATTCTTGAACGTGCAGTTCCTGAAATTCGCGACGGCCTGAAGCCTGTGCAAAAGAGGATTTTGCATGCCATGAAAGAGCTGGATGACGGACGCTATAACAAAGTAGCCAATATCATAGGTCATACCATGAAGTATCATCCCCATGGCGATGCTGCCATCGGAGATGCACTTGTTCAACTTGGGCAAAAGGACCTTTTGATTGATACACAAGGTAACTGGGGTAATATTTTTACCGGCGACAGTTCGGCTGCTCCTCGTTACATTGAGGCACGTTTGTCGAAGTTTGCCCTGGATGTGGTATTCAATCCCAAAACTACCGAATGGAAAACATCCTATGATGGGAGAAATAAAGAACCCGTAAGTCTGCCTGTGAAGTTTCCCTTGCTTCTTGCTCAGGGGGTGGAAGGTATCGCCGTAGGTTTGGCTTCCAAAATTTTGCCCCACAACTTTGTTGAGCTTATCAATGCATCCATTGCCTATCTGAAAGGTGAAAAGTTGGATTTGTATCCCGATTTTATAACCGGTGGGCAGGCCGACTTCTCAAAATACAATGATGGAAAGCGCGGTGGAAGGGTTCGTATCAGGGCCAAAATAAGTATCCTTGACAAAAAAACTTTGGTCATCACAGAGATTCCTTATTTTACCAATACGGTTAACCTCATTGACAGTATTGTCAGCGCCAATGAGAAGGGTAAAATAAAAATCAAAAAAATTGAGGATAATACAGCACAGAATGTGGAAATCCGTGTAATTCTCGGGCCAAATATTTCTCCTGACCAGGCTATTGATGCTTTGTATGCTTTTACCGACTGTGAGGTGAGTATTTCTCCTAACTGTTGTGTAATTGAGGGGAGCAAACCACGTTTCCTGGGGGTAAGTGAGATTCTCACTATTTCTACCGACCACACGGTGAGTTTGCTGCGTAAAGAGCTGGAAATAGAAAAGTTTGAACTGCTGGAGCAACTGCTCTTCTCGAGCCTGGAAAAGATTTTTATAGAAAACAGGATCTATCGCGACATTGAGGAATGCGAAACCTGGGAGTCGGTGCTGGATACCATTGATAAGGGACTAGAACCTTTTAAAAAACAGTTTTACAGGGAAATAAACCGCGATGATATCATTAAACTTACCGAAATTCGTATCAAGCGTATTTCCCGGTATGATGCTTTTAAGGCAGATGAGGTAATTAATAGTCTTGAAGAAAAACTTGAACAGGTAAATTATAATCTTGATAACCTGGTAGAGTTTGCCATCAAGTACTTCAGAAATATCAAAAAGAAATATGGTAAGGGGCGTGAGCGCAAAACCGAAATCCGTTCTTTCGAAAGTATTGAAGCAACCAGGGTGGCTGTGGCCAATGAGAAACTTTATGTAAATAGAAAAGAAGGTTTTGCCGGTACTTCTCTGAAGAAAGATGAATTTGTTTGCGATTGTTCAGATATAGACGATATTATCGTATTCAGAGATGATGGTACTTTTGTGGTTACAAAAGTATCGGCCAAGTCCTTTGTGGGAAAAAACGTTATTCATATTGCGGTATTTGAGAAAAATGATGACCGCACTATTTATAATATGATTTACCAGGACGGTCCGCAGGGAGCTGTTTATATGAAACGGTTTTATGTAAAAGGAGTTACGCGCGATAAAGAATACAGCATAACTAAAGGTACCAAAGGCACCAAAGTTTTGTATTTTACAGCCAACCCCAACGGTCAGGCAGAAGTTGTAACAATATACCTGCGACACAAGCCCAAGCTGAAGAAGCCGGTATTTGATCTGGATTTCAGTGAGCTTGCCATTAAAGGGCGTGGAGCAGCAGGTAACCAGCTAACCAAACATAAAGTCCGGAAAATTGTACTCAAAGACCAGGGGATATCTACATTGACTGCCCTGAATCTGTGGTTTGACGAGAATGTTCTCAGGCTCAATGTGGATAAAAGGGGCAAATATATTGGAGCCTTCAAGGGTGAAGACAAAATTCTGGCTATGTTTTCTTCAGGTACTTACCGCACCATGAATTATGAATTGTCGGCCCATTTCGAAGAAAACCCTTTGATTATTGAGAAATACAATCCTGAGCGTATTATCACAGCGGTATACCAGGATGTCGCAAGTGGCCATTATTATATCAAACGCTTCCAGCCCGATCTCTCAGAAAAGTTTCAACCTTTTATACCGGAGGATGATAATAGCAAACTTGTCACAATAACAGCCGCCCAAATGCCTTTGATTAAAGTAAAATTTGTATCGGGTGGCAGAAAACAAAAACCAGATGAAGAGATCAATGTGCATGAATTTATTGCAATTAAAGGCATAAAAGCAAAAGGTAAAAGACTTTCCAGTAGCGAAATAGAAACAGTGGAATGGATGGAACCACTTGTTCCTGAGCCCGATCTCAAACCTGAAGAAGACAATGCCCAAGGGGAGCATGAAAAAGATACACAAAATAAGGACAACAATAAACCATCGGGCAAGTCTGCTGTTATTAAAAATACAGATGCAGATGATGACCTGGACGCAAAGCAAATTAAATTTGATTTTTAAAACAAGTGAAATCGACCAGGCTGTTTAAATGTACAAGTTGTTTTTCGTTATCCGCATTTTGTAATACCATTGCTTAATCAGTGAACCTATAAAAAATAAAAGGAATGAGAGATCAAAAAGTACCCGACACACAGGTATTAGACATTAATGACGATGTCAAATGGATTGGCATTTTGGATTATGATATTGTAACTTTTGATGTGGTAATGGAAACCGAATTTGGTACCACTTACAACAGTTATTTTATCAATGCAGATAAAAAGGCCATTATTGAAACCAGCAAAGAAAAGTTTTGGGATACTTACCTGGCAAAAATCAAGCAAGTGACAGATCCAGCTGATATTGAATACATTATTCTCAATCATACCGAGCCTGATCATAGCGGAAACCTGGCCAACCTGCTGGAGTTGGCTCCCAATGCTACTGTTGTAGGTAGTAGGTTGGCAATTAGTTATCTGAAAGATTTTTTGGGCAAAGATTTTAAGAACCTTATTGTCAAAGACGGGCATACCCTTGATTTGGGCAATAAAACATTACGGTTTATTTCGGCACCCAACCTGCATTGGCCCGATTCAATGTATACTTATCTTGAAGAGGACAAGTATTTGTTTACTTGTGACTCTTTTGGCTGCCACTATTGTCATCACGAGATGTACGATGATAAGGTAGGAGAATTCGATGATGCTTTCAAATATTATTTTGATGTTATTCTCAAGCCCTTCAGCAAGTTTATGCTGAAAGCTATAGAAAAGATAAGGCCCCTGGAAATTGAAGCTATACTGACGGGGCATGGCCCCTTATTGATGACACAGTGGAAAAAGTGGGTGGACCTGTCAGAAAAATATGCCAGTGAAGCACTTTCGGAGCCCGAAAAGAAACGTGTATTTATACCCTATGTTTCGGCCTATCAAAACACAGGGATGCTGGCAGAGAAGATAGCTGAGGGGATACGTTCGGCAGGTGATTTTGATGTTGAGGTAGCCGATATTGAAACCATGCCATTGGGGGATATTGATGAAAGGTTGGCCAAAAGCAAGGGTGTTATTGTGGGATGTCCCACCATTAATCAAAATATACTTTTACCGGTATACCGTATGTTTGCTTTGATAAGTCCTATCCGTGATAAAGGAAAAATTGCCGGTTCCTTTGGGTCCTATGGTTGGAGTGGTGAAGCACCCAAAATTATTAATACCATGCTCAGCAACCTGAAACTTGATGTACAGGGTGAGGGTGTATTTGTGAAATTTACCCCGCATGAGGATGCCTTTGATAAGTGTATTGCATACGGCAAAGAAATAGGCGCAAAACTAGAAACAGTTTCTTAATGTTTTAAGCGTTTGGGTATAGGAAGGATTTCCGGATCAGAAGATCTAAAATCTTTCTTACTGCCGGAACTTAAGCAGAAGGTGTTTTTCACGGACCCCTTCAGAATACAAGATATTGAAATAATTTACGTTCAATAACGTTTGTTTACTATGCATAAAATAAGCCGGAAGCATCATATCCTTATACCGGTTATACTTCTTCTTATCGTCTCTTCATGTATGCCCGGCCGCAGAGCCGCTGCAGACTTTTTGGAGAAAAAAGAAAAAGTTGCTGTTATGGTTGTACCACCGGCTTATACGCATCTGTTTTATTTTCCCTTTGATGCCGAAGAAAACAGGGTTGCTTTTGATGATCCCCAGGGTATTGATAAAAGCCACTTTCTAAAAGAGTTGGATATCGACGTGGCGGCTGAAATTTTCATGGAATCCCTTTATGATGAGCTTGAAAAGTATGAGCTCCTGGTATTTAGGCCTGAGAAATTTAATGATTTTTTATCATACGATGGACGTAGATATGTATTCACCATTGCCCAAACAGAAGTTAATGAATACGATCAGCAAATGACCGAAAGGGCCATGGTAGATAATGTGGTTTACCGCCAGGATTTTTTGCTTCGCACCATAGAGCGTAATACATGGTTCGAATTTAGCGTGGTTGATGATGATTCTAAAGAGGAAGGTATGCTGGTGCTTTACAGCAACTTTATAACTTCAGATTATGTGGATGGCCGTTTCAGATACCATGGTTTGAGCGGAGAAGTAAACTATGAATACGAATCCTATTTACTTACAATGGATGATGTTTATGACATCAACCGTTTTGCTGGTGTACGCAATGCACGCTATATTTTTGATTTTTTACTTAACCGTTATGTTCAAAAAAATGCCAGCCCCTTCCTGGTTGACCCCCTCCATTTTACCTTTAATGTAAGAAACAACGCCCTGAGGCGTAGCTCTCCCGACGCCGGATTCATTAGTCTTGAACCGGAAGAAGAGCCAGGATCATCAGAATAAAATTGAGGTCTGAAATCAACCTTGCAAACGGTCTGTTTTATCCCAAATAAGTTTTGAATATAAGGTTTTGTGAATTTGTTTACAGGGAATTATTGAAGTTCACCTGGTATAACAGATTGCTGTTACCAGGGGCCACGGATGTTATTTTCAGCGGGCCCTCACTACTTCATCATACATTTGTACATACTCATAACTATTTCCCAGGTGGTTGAGAAACCTGATAAAATCCTCAAAAGTTATAACTATGGATGCTGTATTGATGCAGGGGTGAAAACTGATGGTATCGCTTTTTTCAAGATTTTTGTCCAGGAAAACGTGCACGTGTTTTTCACTGTCGTGAATGAGTGCCAAAGGACTAACTGATCCGGGTGAAATCCCCAGGTATTTCTTCATCCTTTTGGGTGATGCAAAGGTCAGTTTTCCCTGTCTTAGTCTTTGCTCAAGATCCCTGATGTTTAGAGCCTGTGTGTGCTCAAGAATTACCAGGTAATGTTTGTTTCCTTTATGGTTTCTGAAAAACAGGTTTTTGCAATGTGTGGCATCCAGATCTTTCCAGTATTTTGCTGCTTCTTCAATGGTTGGGGCAGGGGGATGCTCGTAATACTCGAAATCTATCTCCAGTTTCTTTAGCAGGTCATACAATTGGGGATCGCCTCTCATGGTTTCTGAAAATTTAGTTTAAAGGGTGCAAAATTATAAAAACTACAGAAACCGGGGTTTTCATTTACACACCCAAAGCTCATAAAAACTCAACTTAACTTTTTGTGAATAATGCAGGTTAGTAGAGTAGTATGCTCCTCTTATAAAACAAAAAGGCTTCGCCTGATTGACGAAGCCTTTTTGAAAAGAATACTTTAGTAAAACCTAATTACGTATCTGAAGCTTTTGAACAGCAACTCCATCGGTTGTGTGCAACTGGATAAAATAGACTCCGGTTTGTAAGTTTTCCACACTAAGCCTGTAACTGCTTTGGTTCAGGTTGTCGTAGTCCCGAACAGTTCTTCCCTGCACGTCGGTTAAAACAATACGCTGGAATAATTGATCAGCGGTGATGTTAATGTGACTGCTTGCAGGGTTGGGAAAAGCCTTGAAAGTATCATTGCTGTCACCTTCTACAAGGTTTACTATCTCTTCCACGTACACTTGCTTTTCCACTGTTTGATAGCCACAATTAAAGTGGGCTGTCATAACAACATCAAAAGTAGTGGGTTCTTCGTTTTGGTAAGTGTGCGTAACGGTTGCACCAGCTCCGGTATTGCCATCACCAAAGTCCCACTCATAGCCCGCTGCCCCGTTAGTGGCAGTGAAAGTAACTGTTTTTCCTTCCAGCTGTTCGTATTCAAAGTCAGCCTCCATGATGCATTCAAGGGTGACGGTGGTTGTAAACTCTGCATCAATACAGCCACTTCCTAAGGTTAAGGTTACATTGTAGGTGCCTGGCGAATCGTACACATGGAAAACATTTTCTTCTCCGGAAGCAGTGTTTCCATCACCAAAATCCCATTCCAGTGATGAGTAATTTTCGGCATGGGCCTGGAAGTATACTTCGTTATCCAGTATTTGGGTCTGAATATCAGCCAGAGGTGTTGCACCCTCATCTTCAATGATGCTCACATCGTCCACAAATATGTAGTAACGTCCCGAAATGTCCCCCTCCGTGTGGAATCCAAAATGGTATACTCCGTCTTCTTCAACGGTGAATTGCTGGGAAACATATTCGTAGGTGTTATGGCTGAATTCCGGCAGGTCAATCAACAGTTCATTCATGTCACTGTGGTCACTGCCTTCGCCCATATATACTGCCAGATTTTCTGTGGAAAACCATGAGCGGTAGTAGAATGAGATTTCATAGCACTGTCCTGCTTCAAGATAGAAACAGTCGGTTATTGCCCAGTCATTATTGAATGTATTATCACCATCATCTCCCGAGTCGGTTCTAATGGCCAGGGACTGACTGCCTGTATTAGCTTCTCCGGATCCTTCATTGATAAACCATTCGCTGGTTCCCTGGAGGCTTTGAATAGTCCAATTTTCAAACTCTTCTTCCTCGTGTTCTTCAAATCCCATGTGGTACTGAACATGCCTGAAGTTTTCAATCCACAAGGTATCATTGGCAGAGTTGAGGTCCAGTTCTGTATCGTTCCAAATTTTTAGATTATAGCTTTGGTAAGGGTCTAGAGCAAAACCATTGGAAATGGAAATCCATTGACTTTCACTGCTCTCTATATTAATATCAACGGTAAATTCATAGGTATCGGTACCATCTACTTCCAGAACAAGGTCTACCTGATTAACAGTTTGTTCTCCTACGTTTCTGATAAGCAAATCAATTTCTTCCACATCTTCCAATACGCAGTTTTCATCTTTGTTGCGGGGTACATTGTAGTTTTGCAGTGCAATATCTACATCAAATACCTGATAAATAGAAATATCATCTATATGCATACCAAACTGGTCTGCCGGGCCATAGGCGTGCCATCCAAAATAATACTCACCCGATTCATCCACTGTAAACTCAACCTCTGCCTGCATATAAGAGGGGTTATCAATTTCACCCAGGTCAAGCAATTCAATATCCATGGCCTCACCAAACTGGCCCTGACCCATATTAAGTTTGAGGCTTTCAGGGAAGAGGCTGGCCCTGTTTCTGTAATAAAAGCTGATATTATAGGTTTGTCCTTCTTCAAGGAAAAAGCAGGAGCTGAAAAGCCAGTCGTCACTTTGTGTACTGCTTTGGTTTGAAAAGTAAGCATAGGAATAATCACCGCTGTTGGCATGTGCCGGATCATCAACCAATTCCCAGGTAATGTCATCATTGTTCCCATCTTCAACCAACCATGCAGAGAAGTCTTCGTCTTCTTCAAACCCCATGGTGTACTCTCCATCTGCACTCAAATCAAATGTGGATATCACCAGTGGAATATCTTCAATGGCGTCATTACCGGGGTTTTCATCACCTTCAAGCAGGGTATAAACCGTAATATAGTTTTCTTCCTCCTGGGTTAAGTCAACGGTTGTTGAGAATGTGTGTGTAATAACATCGTTATACTCAAGGCTTTGGGTAATGGTTTCCACAACAGGTTCTTCATCATTCAGCACGTAAGCTACATCAAAACCGGAAATGGTTTGTTGGCCAAAGTTCTTTACTTCAATGGTTACAGGCTCGTCGTTACCCAAGGCACAAAGGTTACCCGGATCCAGTAATCTTGTAACACCGGCATCAAGGTCGAAAAGGTTTTTGATGTTGATATCCGTAATATGGATAATGTATTGTTCGGGGTCACTTACCGAACCGGTGGTGGCGTAAAAGGCAAGAATAATATCTTCTCCGTCGTACTGGCCTAATTCAAAAGTGAAAGGTTGAAGCGATGTTGTCAGGTTGTCTTCCTGTGTGATAGCAGCTGCCTCTTCCCATGTTTCACCACAATCGGTTGATATCATAATTGCCAACTTGTCATCGGAGCCCATTTGCTGGGGGCCTTCCCAATATTCAATAGCAGCACGCATTTCAACGACAAGATTTTCAGTGGCAGTAAATTTGGGGCCTACCATCCAATCTTCTGTGCCAAGACCTGTATAGAACACATTGGCTGTTCTGGCATCATCATAGCTGGCTCCCTGCCAGTCTGTATTCATGGCTACAATGGGGCGCCCTTTACCTCGTGCTTCGTACCATCCCGGATACACCTCACTGAGGTTACTGGAAAAGAAACCCATAAAATTCATAAAAGGGAGAGGTAGTTCAAGGGGTTCTGCATGGGTAAATTCTGCTTTGGGCAATTCATCATTGTAATTGTAGGTATCACCGGGTAATTCTGTAGATACCGATAGGGTGTATTCTCCATAGGGCGGATTTTCAATATACCCCACAAATAATTCACTCTCTTCACCAGGTTGCAATGTACCTTCATGCACTGCATAGAGGTTGGTGTTGAGGGCACCACGAACCCTTACCCTTACGGGTATTGTGGAAACAGCTTCATAGCCGTCGTTTCTTACTGTAACTGCAACAGGAGTTTGCTCTTGAAAGCACTGATTTTCTCTGGGTGAAATTAACTCCACGGGCATAGCATCCAGGGCGTGGGCATCTTTTATTTCAATGTCATCAAGGTGAAATGCACTCAGGCTGTTGGCTTCCTGTCCGTTGGTTGCATAAAAGGCAAGGTGAATAAGCTCCCCTTCAAACTCACTCAAATCAAACTGGTACATTTCCAGTTCTGTGGGAGGAGGATTTTCCATCTTAAAGGAGTGGATGGTGTGGGCAAAATCAAACCCCTCCTGGTCGGTAGATACCATTACGGAAACACTATCATTATGAGAGAAGTTCCCTGGTGCCGGGTCGTCCCAAAAGCGGGTTAATGCCGCCTTAAATGTTACTTTGGTGTTTTCAGTAACCAAAAACTGAGGGCTGATGATCCACTCATCTTTTATGCCCATATAGTCAAATCTTACTGTTGCTGTAGCAGTGCCAAACAGCACATCTCCGCGGAAAAATGCACTTCCGGCTTGTACTGGCTGAAGATACCCTTTTCCTTGTTGCCAACCAGGGTAAATATCTGACAGGTTTAGTCCGTCAAATTCTTCAAAGTCAACAATTTGAGGTAAATCCTGGAGGCTGCCATCACGTGGTGCAAGTTGGGATTGTACACTCACAATTCCGGCAAAAAGTAAAAATAATAGGCTAAGCGTAATTTTTTTTTGCATAATTTTGGTTTTTAGGTTAGTAAAGCTAAGAATCTAATATGTAAATTTGCTTTTGGGAAGGTATGTATATTGAAATCCAAAGTTAAGTAAATATTCCCCCCAATAAAGCAGATTAACCTTTATTAAGGTAGTATCATCGTGGGTATAACAACAAAATTTGGATTTCCTGTGTTAACCTTTAAAAGCAATAGCTCATATTATTAATCCCTGTTTTTAATGCTAAAATCTTTAATTAAAAAGTATTTGCTGTGGATTCTGAAAGCAGGGGCATGGCTTATTGGCTCTTTATTGGTTTTATTTTTAGTTGTGAGCCTGCTGTTACAGCTTTCTTCCGTACAAACTTTTCTCATCCAAAGGATTACTACTTCCATTTCATCCCAAACAAACACCCGCTTTGATGTTGAGAGGGTTGCCATCAGGTTTCCCAAATCTGTCGGACTGAAAGGTATTTATGCTGAAGATACCCAGGGAGATACATTGCTGTATGCAGGAAGTATTTTTGTGGATGTGCGGCTGACATCCCTGCTGCGGCAAAAAGTAGATGTTAACCTGCTGGAGTTGAATGATGTGGTGGGTAAGATGATAAGAGAAGAACCGGATACGGTATATAACTACCAGTTTTTGATAGATGCTTTTGCCGATGAAGAAACCCCTGAAGCTGACTATGAATCCGAAGAAGCAGAAAATGGCTGGAGTATTGACGTTCGCAAGATTCATTTGGAAGACATCACCTTTGATATGTACGACCATACCACCGGTTTGGATTTGCAGGCAGGCTTGAAAAAATTCACTACCGACTTATCCCAGGCCGATTTGCTTACCGGTAAATACCACCTTGGAGCTACTTTGTTGGAAAGACCCGAGGTGCAAATCCAAATAAATAAGCCCACAATCCCACCTGAACCCACTGAATCAACCGGAATGCCCCTGTTAAATCTGGCGTTGGCAGAATTAAAAATAGCACACCCGGCTTTCTCTTTTACAGATTACCAGGGAACCTCAATGGCAGTGCAGCTCGAGTCATTGTTGCTTATTCCGGAAAATATTGAGTTACATAATTATTTAGTGAAACTGCAAACACTGACACTTGAAAAATTGGTGGCGCAGTTTGATTTTCCTCAAGTAAACGGACAGCACGATTCGGGAAAAAAGCCCCTTGAAGAGGATTCCGGGGACACTACGGATTTTTCATTCCGCTTTGCCGACCTTATGGACTGGTCCATTGGCGTTAAAGAGTTTTCTGTGAAGGAATCTTTCTTTCAGTTGGTTCAAGATGGGTTTACCCCGTCACCAGGTGTTTTTAATCCGGAGAACCTTAAGATTGACCATTTGAATATGGCTCTGAGTGAAGTGTTAGTATCACCCGAAAACGTGCGGCTACACCTTCAGAATATAAGCATGAACCTGGGAGAGGAGATGAAAATCCTGGAATTCAGTGGTGATATTGAGCTTGGTGACCAAACACGTATTGAGGACTTTTTTCTTCACACCGGGGAAAGCAAGGTGGGTTTTTCATTTGCCAGCAACAACAACTTTCTCCATTTTGCCCAGGATGATATCTTGAACTACCACCTGGACTTTAGTTTTTTGGAAACACACATACAAGAAGATCTGGCTTATTTTATGCCGGTGATGAATCAGCTGTATTTTAACTGGCCAGATAACCATGGATTGAGACTGGGAGGTGGATTTAGTGGTAAGATATCTGATTTAAAGCTGGATAGTTTACAAATTACTGCCCCCGAATTTTTTACTGCGAGCCTGCATGGCAACGTTAAAGGGTTACCCAGGCAAGATAGTTTATCCTGGGATCTGCCCATGATGGAAGTTTTTGCTGCCCCGGGTCGTTTTATGGCCAATCTGCCTGACACCTTGAAACCGCAGGGAATTCAGTTGCCGAACTTTGTATATGTAAAAAACAAAACACAAGGTTCAGTTAAGTCTTTTGAAGCATACTCAAGTATACAGTCGGATTTGGGCAATATTGCTTTGGAGGCCTACCTGGAAGAGGTGCCGGATGGCCTTTCAGCGTTCTCTGGAAAGCTAGTTGCAGATGAGTTTGATGTGGGTAAGCTCCTCATGCAAAGCGAAAAAATTACCGAACCGGTGGCCTTGAATGTGGATATAGTGGGAAAGGGCACCAAGCCTGAAGAGATGAACCTGGAGGGAAAGATTGAGCTGGGAAATCTTACCTATAACCAATATGCGTATAATGATTGGATAGTTAACCTGGAGTTAAAAGATTCTGTGGCAAGTGTTTCCACCAATTACCAGGATGATAAACTTTCACTGGAATTGGAGGGTGGTTATGCTGCTTTTTCTGCAGTGCCTGCACTTCAGAGTAAATTAGTGGTTCATTATGCGCAGCTGGGGCAATTGGGAGTTGTGGAAGATGACTTATTGGTGAAGACAAACTTGCAGGCTGACCTGGTTTTTGACGTGGATGATTTTTTCAGTGGTCATGTAAGTTTGCGCAATACAAGCATGGCATTGGAAAATGAAATTTATGATTTACCAGAATTACAAATTAACTCAGGGGTAGAAGCCGGAGAATATATCCTTACCTTGCGGTCACAAATTGCAGATGCCGACTTTTCCGGAAACTTTTCCCCAGCCCGGATTCCCGGAGAGCTTACCGGGCATTTTTCCCATTATTATGAACTCCCCTACCTGGAGACGGAAACCGACGGTTCTGAAAACAAGCAATTTGAGTTGGAATTGATAGTAAAACCCAATGATTTGATTTCCAACGTTGTTTTAAAAGACGTTCAAAACTATGATACACTGAACGCCAGGTTGTCCTACAATAAAAGTTTACGCAGGTTGAGCCTGGAGGTGAACTGGCCCCGAATAAGTTATGCCGGCCTTGACCTTACCCGTTTTAATACCAGTGTTCATTCTGACCACGATAAAATGAATTTTGTGGTTTCGCTGGAAAAATTGGATTTACAACAGATGTTATACCATGACTTACAGGTTGCAGGAAGTTTCAGGGATCAATTGCTGGATTTTGACCTGTCGCTCAGCGATTTTGAAAATAACCCTTTATATGCACTGCCAGCTCGTTTGGAAATATCCGATAGCCTGTATGTTTTCCATTTGCGTGAGACTGAGCCCATGATCAATGGAGAGTTGTGGCAGGTATCACCTGATAACAGAATAACCTTCGGCAAACAATTTATTCAAATTCACAACTTTAACCTTCAAAGTCAGGAGCGGTTAATTTCTCTGGCCAGTCGTGAGCACGAACAAAGTTACCCGATAGTAGATGCTCAAATGCAACAGATAGATTTAGGGAACCTGACTCATATTTCGGATAGCTTACCTGTTGTTGGAGGAATGCTAAATGGCCATTTTAGCTTTATTAACTTTTTTGAAAACCCTTCTTTCCTGGCAGATATATCTGTGGATGAATTTTCCTTCAGGGGTGATACCATTGGTGATATCGTATTGAAAGCAGAAAATCCGGAACAAAACCTGTTTGAAGTTTTTGCTACGGTAAAAAGTAAGCTTACAGATATTACTGTTACAGGTAACTACCGTAGCGGGGAGCAAGAGTCTGTTGATATGCAGGTAAACCTTGAAAGACTTGATCTACCGTCCTTTGAAGGGTTTGCTGGCGGCAATCTTACCCACCTGCAAGGATATCTTTCCGGGAAAATGAATATTACCGGTACTACCAGTGAGCCAATGGTTGCCGGAGAACTCAATATCAACGAGACAGCGTTCCGGGTTCCAGACCTGAACGCGGGTTACTTTCTCAAAAGCGAGCAAATTCTTTTTGACAGGCAGCAATTAAGGTTACAAGGTCTATCACTGGAAGATTCTATGGGGCGAAACGCAACATTAAACGGAAATGTAAATTTTGCCGATCTAAATCAGCTGGCCTTTGACATTAGCTTGAGTTCGCGAAACTTTTTACTGATGAATGTAAAACCCAACCAGAATGATTTGTATCATGGTCGAATATTGATGGATACAGATTTACGTCTTACCGGAAGCCAGGATAATCCAGAGGTGGAAGGGAGAATCAAGCTAAATGAAGGGTCTGATTTTACTTTTTACCTGCCACAAACCATGCCGGAGGCCATTGGAGATGAAGGGGTGGTGGAGTTTGTACAACCAAGGGACACCCTATTTTATCAAATGGCCAGAGAGGCGGATTCCAGGGAGGTGCAGTCCTCTTTTGAACGCCTGGACTTAAATGCTAACATCGAAATCGACAGGCAAACAGATGTGAAAATAATTATCGATGAGTACGCCGGTGATTTCCTGGAAGTGCAGGGTGGGGGAGTGTTAAGTCTGGGAGTTGATCCTGGTGGACGGGTATCCCTCTCGGGCCGTTACGAAATGGTAGAGGGTGAATATTTGCTTACTTTTTATGATGTGATACGGCGTAACTTCCGTATTCGTTCCGGAAGCAATATAGTCTGGACAGGCGATCCCCTCAATGCAAATGTTGATATTACAGCTATTTACACAATTCGTACAGGCACCCGGGAGCTTATGGCCGGTCAGGCATCCGGTGACCAGGCCCAGGGTGCTGCTATGCGGCAGCAATTCCCTTTTTTGGTGTACCTCAAAATGAAAGGGAATCTGATGGAGCCCCAGATTAGCTTTGAGCTTGACCTCCCCCCGGAGCATCAAAATGCCATGGATGGTTCACTCATGGCTCGAATCAATCAAATTAACCAAAACGAATCGGAGCTTAACAAGCAGGTGTTTGCTTTGCTTATCCTGGGTAATTTTATCCAGGAAAATCCATTTGCTTCACTGGGAGGAGGAGATTTAACTTCTACGGCGCGCTCTTCTGCCAGCCAGATTCTTTCTCAACAGCTAAACCGCTTATCTGACAGGTATGTAAGAGGAGTGGATATCAACATAGAGGTAGAGTCGTTTGTGGATTTCACTGATGGTGATGGAAGAGGGCGAACCGAACTTCAGATGGAGGTTTCACGTGATTTTTTTGATGAGCGGGTGAGAGTAAGTGTGGGTGGAAATATCGAATTGGAAGATGAAGCACGAAGGGAAACAAACCCTACTGACATCGCCGGTGATTTTAGTATAGAATACCTGATTAACCCTGAAGGAAATTTGATTCTGAAAGGCTTCAGGAAAAGAAACTATGGAGATGTCTTCGACGGACAAGTAACTGAAACGGGTGTTTCAATTGTTTTTTCAAGGAGTTATAATCAATTCCGGGAGCTGTTTATGAAAAAAGAAGAGGAGTCAGAAGTACACCTGCTTCCCGAGTTCGAAGATTTGGTCCCTCCTGATATGTAAGGCCCTTATTTGCAAGATAAAGAAGAATATATTATGGTTTTGAATCATATACATACAACCAAAGGTTTTGGCTTTTTGAAGGCTTTGCTACTGCTTTTGCTTTTTTCGGGTTGCTCTAGCCTCAGCTACCTGGAAGAAGACCAAAAACTTTACAAGGGAAGTAAGATTCGTGTTGAATCTGAAAAAAAGATAGAAAATAAAAGTGAGGTGGTTGCCGAAGTTGAGCGTGTTATAAGGCCAAAGCCCAATGAGCGGTTTCTGGGGATAAGACCCCGTTTATGGGTTTACAACATCGCCGGTGAAGATCCTGAGGGGGGGATTCGTGGATGGATGAAAACACGCATTGGAAGACCACCTGTATTATGGCAGGACTTTGATGCAGAGCGTAGTGTCAGGTTGGTAGAAAACAGATTGTTTAATATGGGATTTTTCGATGCCAATGTAGATTTTATTGCACGGGAATCGCAAAGAACCGCAAGGGCTGAATTTCTTGTCAGTCTTGAGCCTGCATTTACCATCAAAGAAATACTTCCCCTTGGGGATGATAAAGATATTTCATCCGTAATTAACGCATCCCTGGAAGAGACTCTTATCCGCCCCGGCGAAGGCTATCGTTTAAGCAAACTTAAACAGGAAAGAGAACGAATCAATCAGCATTTGAAAGAATTGGGGTATTTTTATTTCCATCATGACTTTCTGATTTTCAGGGCAGATACCACCGTGGGAAACAGGGAGGTGAGCCTTTCTCTGGAATTAAAACCCAATACTCCATCCAAAGCCCTGAAAAAGTATAAAATCCGCAATGTTTACATCAATGCAGGTCATACTCCGGAGCTTGAATCTGATAATAACCAGGAAGATACACTGAATCTTGCTGATAACTTTTTCCTGGTTAATAACCATGGTCTATTTAGACCCTCCACACTAAAAGGTGCTGTGTTTTTCGAAAATGGCCAATGGTATAATAGCAATAATCACGATCTGACGCTTAATCATTTAATGGGGCTTGAGGTTTTTAAGTTTGTGAATGTTCGCTTCAGAGATGTTGCTGCAAACGATAATTTGGATGTACATGTACAACTAACACCCATGGAGAAGAAAACCATAAGTACTGAGCTCAGGGGCGTATCCAAGTCTACCAACTTTGCCGGGCCCGGACTTACGGTTTCTTTTCATAATAGAAACTTTTTAGGAGGTGCGGAGCATTTCAGCCTTAACCTGGATGGTTCCTATGAAGTTTTGTTGGGTGGCAGAGAAGCGCAATCCAGCTCCTACGAAGCAGGCTTGTCTTCTGAGCTGGCGATACCCCAGTTTTTGGCTCCCTTTGGTATTAGCAACATATCGCCCAGGTTTGTTCCCCGCACCCTGGTGACACTTTCTTTTAATTTTCTCAGCAGAACGGATGCTTTTAGCGTTTCTTCAGCAAGGAGCCAGTTTGGCTATCAGTGGAATCAATCGGTTACCACCCGTCATCGATATATGCCTTTTGTCTTTAATATTTTTTCTCTTGGTACTATTTCTGAGGATTATGAGCAAATTTTTTCTGATGAAGTACTTTTCAGACGAGGACTGTTTGAGCAATTCCTGTTGGGGTCGGAATACTCTTTTCAGTATAATTCACAACTGAAGGAGCGACGTAAACATGACTGGTACTTAAATTTCAACCTGGATTTTTCCGGCAATTTGCTTTATTTGTTTATGGAGGGCTTTGGATTAGGAGAATCGGATATTGAGGGTGATTATGGCATTTTCAATCAAAGTTTTTCGCAGTATTCCAAAGCTGACTTTGATGTTCGCTATTACCTGGATATGAGGCATGGTCAGCGTCTTGTCAGCCGTATAGCTGCCGGAGTAGGAATACCATATGGTAATTCATCCACACTTCCCTATATCAAATTATTTAGCATCGGTGGCAGTAACAGCATCCGCGCTTTTCATCCACGCACGTTGGGTCCCGGATCCTATGAAACTCCAGATACTCTGGCTACTAGTTTTAATATTTACCAGTCGGGGGAAATGAAACTGGAACTCAACCTGGAATATCGTTACGAATTTACAAGTATTGTGAAGGGAGCGCTTTTTGCTGATGCAGGAAATGTTTGGAATTTGCGCGAACGGGAAAGAGCGCCCGGTGGCAAATTTGAAAGCAACGAATTTCTTAGCCAGATAGCGTTGGGCACGGGCTTTGGGCTGCGTTTCGATTTTACCTTTTTTATTTTGCGCCTGGATTTGGCTTTTCCCCTTGCCATACCTTACGATGACTCACTGGGCTATTTCCAGGCATTCAAGCCTTTCGATGGTGCCTGGAGAAGAGACAATCTGCTTTTTAACCTGGCCATTGGTTATCCTTTCTGATGGGTAAGTAAAGGTCTACATCAACTTATCGCTTTCCTTAACCGCTTCAAAATGGGCCATTAGCTCTTGTTCCAACTGGTCAACGCTATCGCAAATGGTGAAAAGATTCAGATCCGCTTCACTTATCATACCATGCTCGGCAAATTTTTTAAAGTTGATGATATCGTTCCAGTATTGGCTGTCGTAAATAAGAATTTTCATTTCTTTTTTGATTTTGCCTGTTTGCACCAGGGTAAGGATTTCGGCAAGCTCATCCAAAGTACCAAAGCCACCCGGGAAAATGACAATGGCTTTGGCCGGATAGGCAAACCAGAATTTCCGCATGAAAAAGTAGTGAAACTCCAAATTCATATCATCTTCAAGATAGGGGTTGGAATACTGTTCGAAAGGTAGACTGATATTGAGACCTATAGATTTGCCCCCGGCAAGATAGGCACCCTTGTTGGCTGCTTCCATAATGCCAGGGCCACCTCCCGTGCATACTACATAGCGTCTTCCGTTGTGGTAATAATTTTTCATTGACCACTGGGTTATCCGGCGCGACAGCTCCACTGCGTCATCATAATACCTTGAGTTTTTCAGGCTAATTTCTGCTTTATGCAATTTAGTTTTATCAGGTGAGGATTCTTTTTTTATGGCATCCAATTGCTTTTGGGCGTCATTTTTTGGCATCAGCCGTGCAGAACCAAAAAAAACAACCGTATCCTGAATGTTGTTTTTCTTAAAGCGGGCCTGGGGCTCGACAAACTCTGACATGATTCTCAATACCCGGGCAGAGGGAGATTTTAAGAATTCTAAATTTTCGTATGCTTTTAAAACTTTCTTCATACTTTTGAAATATTGTAGATTTATTAAAATTTCATGAATAAGTAACAAAATTACGCAATTGTTTGATGGTTCAGGTAAAAATATCGGTTAAAAATGTAATTTTGATACTCCCGAACACACGGGATATTAAATAGCTTTGGAGAAACAACATTAAATAAATATACCTGATTAGATAGTTTTAACACCAATGAATAAAAATCGGTTTAAAAAAAAGAAGGCTACCATAAAGAAGAAAAGTATCTTTACTATCCTATTGATAATTGCACTGGCCCTTGCTATCATTTTTTCCCGGGCATACAGGTCTTACCAAAGAATTCCTGATGCAGACATCCATCAAAAGGAGCATACTGTAAATCATGTGCAGGAGGAAAAAGCAGAACAGGAAAAGAGCGATGAAATTATGCAAGAAAATCATTTACCTACAACAAATATACTACTAGGTAAGCACTCAAGACAGGAGAGAGACAGTCTTCTTACCCTAGTTCATTCAGGTTATGGCAATAGGGAAGGACTGTATATGCATAAGGAGGCTTATGAAGCATTTAAGAAAATGCACGCTGCTGCCTCCGAAGGTGGCGTGCAATTAACCATTATTTCTGCATTCCGAAGTTTTGATCATCAGAAACGTATATGGGAAAACAAATGGAATGGAGTTCAGTCTTTGCATGGAAATATCAATGCTACCAGTATCATTGATCCCAGCAAGAGGGCAAAAGAAGTATTACGTTTTAGTGCCATGCCCGGCACATCACGGCACCACTGGGGAACAGATATAGATATCAACAGCCTTGACAATAACTACTTCCGGGAAGGAAAGGGCAAGCTAGAGTATGAATGGCTCAGTGAAAATGCCTCTTACTATGGCTTTTGTCAGCCGTACACTGTTTTAGGGCAAAGAGATAACCAAGGGTATGAGGAAGAGAAATGGCACTGGTCATTTATCCCAGTTGCCCGCCTTTATTTGGAAATTTTTGCTGACTCGGTGGATTATGAGCATATCCGTGGTTTTGATGGTTGGCAAACAGCCCAAGAGCTGGATGTGATAAATAATTATGTATTGGCAATCGATGCCGGATGTAAAAAACATTTTCAATAAAGATTATTATGAAAGTAAAATTTGCATTTTATGTGAAGTTGGTCATTCTGATGCTTGGATTGGTGTTGGTGGTATTTATTATGCGAGAGGCTAAGTCCATATTGGTCCCCCTGTTGGTTTCCGGACTTTTGGCCATTATGATAAGTCCGCTGACCTCCTTTTTGGAACGGTTGCGCTTTCCCAAGGCCCTTGCCGTTGGTCTAAGTGTTATCTTACTGTTAGCGGCCATTAGTGCCCTGGTCTATTTCTTCTACAACCAGATACTTCGTTTTGCAGATGACCTCACCCTTTTGGAGCAGCGGGTTTCCTATTACCTGGGGATTTTAAATGCCTATATAGAAGAAAATTTGGAAGGCGTTGTGCCCATATCAGGTGATAATATCCAACAGACCATTTTTCAGTATTTGTATGAAAATGCTGCCGGGCTTACCCAGGGTATTATTGCCACAGCCGGTACGCTTACCATGGTCTTAATCATGCCAATCTACATTTTTTTGTTTCTCTATTTTCGAAACTTTCTTATTGAGTTTATCCTTATGTCCTTTGAAGAAAGGCATAAAATAAAGGTTAAGAATGTTATTTACAAAGTAAAGCTGGTAGTTCAGAATTATATCATAGGGATGTTTATCGTGATATGTGTGCTGGCAGTTTTGAACAGTATCGCTTTATTAAGTCTTGGAATTAAGCACGCATTTCTTTTTGCCGGCTTTGCAGCCCTTCTGAATGTGATTCCGTTTCTGGGACCATTCCTAGGTGCTACACTTCCCATTATGTATGCCTTTCTTACCAAAGACTCCTTATGGTATGTGTTTGGTGTTTTCCTGGCCTTCTATGTCATTCAGCTGCTCGAAAGTAATTTGTTTACCCCCAAAATTGTGGGGGGTAAGGTGTCGATGAATCCCTTAATGACTATCATTGCATTGTTTGTGGGAAATTTTATCTGGGGATTAGCCGGAATGATTCTCTTTATTCCGGGGATGGCCATACTGAAAGTTATATTTGATGAGGTTGAGGGGATGGAACCTTATGGATTTTTGTTAGGGGATACACATTCAGCACAAAAAAAGATGAACCGGAAATCCTTGCGTGAACAAATACGGGTTGTAAGAGGCAGATTCAGACTATAACATCCGGAAAACTGACAATGGTGGTTCAGGTATTTAGAGGTATATTATTTGTTGGCAGGTGATATATTGATTTGTTAAATGTTTGTATGGTATTTACTCACCGGGCGTTAACGGTGATATGTCAGTGCTTTCAAAATCCTCCTGTACTGTCTGTACTTCAGGGATATCCAATGATGACCTTTTCTGCTTGCGGAAAAGGTCACTTAAACTGTCAAATTCCCGTCTGTAAAATACGCCTACACCCTGGGTGTAAGGAGCATTGGTATTAATAATGTCAAAGGTGTTTGACCGGTTAAATGCTTTTACCCTGAATTTTCCTTCAGGGGTTATTTTTACCTCCACATTTACGTCGCCGATGATATTACTTGCTCTTTGTGTCTGAGCAGGATGATCCCCGGCTACACCCACATTTCCGTCTATAATCACCCTGTCGTCAAACAGTTGGGTGGAAAGTGCTACTTCAATTTCCTGGCTGCTGATTTCATCTCCCGGTCTGTAATTGACCCCAATATCAAAATCAGAACTGATTTGCGACAGCCAGTTGCTGAGTTGGTTGCTAAGGAGCTCTGTAGAGGTTGACCCCATTCCGTAACCCAATGCTGTATTAAAAGAATCGTCGGGAGGAACAAACCGGTTGAGAATCAGCAAGGAAAAAACCTGCCTGTTCATCTCCTGTTCGGTGGTAATAAGTCTGTCCAGCATCTCGCGTGCACTTTCATCAGCTGAGGGAAGTTGTATTTCAAAATTAATGGACGGGTTAGAAAGGTTTTCAGTAAGGTGGAGCACCGTCTCAACGGGAACTCTTCGCTGGTAGATATCAGCTGTGTCTGCCTGGTTCATGGCCAAATCATGTAGAGTGGTTCTCAGTGAATATATGGTACGAATATCAATTTCTGCATTATAAGGGTCTCCTCTCCAGCTGATGGTGCCTCCCTGCTCCATTCGAAACCTTTTGTTGATAAGGTTTTGCAGAGTGAAAAGGTAATCTCCGTCCTCCAGTGTATAATCCCCGTATATATTAAAGCCCCCCTGGTTATCCAACTCAAACTTTAGGTCACCAAAACCACGTCCGCGCATTATGTCACCAATCTGCGAGTCAAAAATGATTTGCACTTCGGCATCAGGTGTTATTTCCAGGTCGAAATTCATGGTTAACCCCTGTATTTGTGTTTGCGGGATTTCTATCTGTTGATTACCGTTTGCTTTATCCTGGGGGGCTACAAAAGTAATAAAGCTTGACTCTGTCATTAAACCGTCATAATCCAGGGGTAGTGAAATACGTGTGCCCCTGTTGGTTAGAGCAGAAATGTCCAGGGTGATATCATTAACGGGACCGTGAATACGGGCAAGGCCTGTGGCAAAGGCTGTGCCATAAAAGGAATTATTATGGTGGGGCATGGTGTTAAGTACCACCATCCTGTCGGGCCAAATACTAAGGTCAAGGCTGAAGTTGTTAAAGTTGGTATGTCTGATAACTCCCGATACATTGGCCGTATTTCCAATGGTGTCGTTAAGAGTGAGGTTGTCCAGCTTGAAATAGTCTTTACCCACTTCAACTTCATGGGCAAAAGAGTAGGACGTATTCAGGTAATCGACCCTGAACCCCGTTCTTACCAGCCGGGCTCTTCCTGTGAGTTCGGGTTGTTCCACAGGTCCATCGAGCCTTAGGTTGCCTGATGCCAGCCCCCTGAAGTTCGAGGTAAAACTTTCCATATATCTGCCAAAAACAGACATTTTGAGGTTTTCAATTTTTATGTCCAGATCAAAATTATCATCTTCCCGTTCAGGGTAAAAGTAGCCATTGACTATGATGGGCTTGTTGTACCCAACATTGCCGTAATAAATCACCTCAGCACCTACTTTAAAAGCGTTCTCATTGGCATCCCAGTTACTTTCAACAGAGAGATCACCCAAATGATCGTGGTTAAAGGCAAAGTCTTTGACCAGCATATTGGCCGTGATGCTGGGAGAATGATTGAGTGTGGAGAGGTTTACTTTACCGCTGGCAAAACCCGCAAAATCAAGCTTTCTGTCACCAAGTAAAAAAGCAAAACTCTTTAGGTCAAAGTTATTCAGTTCCAAAAGCAACTGATCCTCTGGGCTGTCACTCAACACTCCGTCAACTTTTAAATCTTCATCGTTTTTGTATAGAAAAAAGTTTTCAATAGCAATGGATGTTGAGTCAAGAGTAATCTGGTTGCCAGGCCTTATGGTCCAGAGCGAATCATTGATATAGGCCCTTGAGGGCATGATGCTGAATTGGGTAAAATTCGGGGAAATAAAATTTCCTTTAGCATTGACTTGTCCGTAGTTCTTATTTCGTGATTGATGGTTTTCCCATTCTGAGGTCACAGTAATACTGTCACTGGCAACTTTTCCTGAAAATGTAAAACGATCCATCCAGATGCTGTCTGATAGCAAAAATCGGTCGCTTTGGGTGGTAAGCAATAGTTCTGTTGTATCAGAGTGCAACTTGAGTGATAGGTTTTGAATATTGCGATTGCCCAGGGATATATAATCGATATCCCCGTTTAAAGCAATCGAACTATTTTGGGTATCAATGTTACCATTTAGAAAAGTATGTGGTGCTATACGAATGGCAGGCCAGAAAATAGCTGTTATGGGTTCCGTATTTTTTAAATGAATTTCAAAATTAGCTGTTTGGATGTACCTTTCGCCATTGTTATTTTCCGGAGGTGGATTCCGGAAACGGGCCGGTGCATAAGTATATGCCATTTGCTGAAAAGATTGAACAATATTTTCAAAATTAATATTCCCTTCCATACGAAAATCTGCAAAATCGGAGTAAAATCTTACCAACTTGTGGTCATTGGGTAAATTATGATTTTCAAGGGCAATCACATCGGTATGATACGCTTGCTCAATTATCGTATCAGAAGGTTCAATGGCCTTTTCGTAATAGCTACTTTGGTAAGCAATTACATCACCCTCCATGTTGTCAAGGTTACTGCCTTTGCCATCTACGTGTACAACTGTGGATACAAGGCTATGGAAAAGGCTGTCTCTCTGGTAAAGATTGAGCTGAGTCAGGTTGGCCCGTTCCAGCTCCAGGGTGAAGTTGAGTAGTGGGATATCTTCATGAAAATCTACCAGGCCGTTGAAGTTCACCAGCAAGTTTGGGTCATCAATAAGCAGGTTACCATTAAAACGTTTATTGTAAAAACGTCCATTTACATCAATATTTCTGTACTCATATTTATTAAAAACCATAGACTTAACCCGGCCTGTCATATCCATGTCTGCATCCTCAAGGGTTAGCCCACTGCCTGAAATATGCGTATCAAAAGTGATTCTTCCCCAACTGGTGTTACCTGTAAAAAGACCGAGCCGAAATTCATTGGTTGCCAAATTACCCTCATAAACCACATTTTCAAAATTGTCGCTGCTGGTAATTGCCAAATCAGCAGAAATTTCACCAAGGGCTGACTGAATATTTCCTGAAGCGGCAAAATCATGTAAAAAACCGGTGAAATTTCCTCTAAAAGATGTTACCCCCAGGCTTTCAAATTCGGGGGGTAGTTCCAGGTATGCAGTTTTTTCTCCCGGCAGGCGAAACTGTTCAATGTCCTTTTTATGGGTGATGAGGTGGTCAACTGAAAAGTTCATAAAAGCATTTTCCTTATCCGGCAATCCTGTAATATCAAAATCACCTGTAAACTGTGTCATATTGCCATAACGCATATACACATCAGATGCTTGCAAATTGCTTAGTTGGCCACTGAAATTTCCCTCAACCCTGGTAAGGCCTTCAATACCATATGCCTGCGGAATAAAATAGCCAATTTCATAAAGATCTAAATCAGAAGCTTGGAGTTCGATATCAAAATCAACGGAATCGGCAAAATGTCTGAAGCTATTGTAGGAGTTATAGTCCAAAGCCACATCCATCTTTACCTGACTGAGTGCAGTGTTTAATTCAAAGTTATTAATGTGTCCGCCAAGGGGAGATAAAAATATGTCTGCAGTGACTTTATTAAGGCTAAAACCATTGGATTCGCCCAGCGAGAGGTTTACCAGGGATGCCATAAATATTTCATCTTCAAAGAAAATATCTTCTATGTCGATGTAAAAGTTATCCACAACAAAGTTACTCTGATTAAAACCAAAGTCTGAATCTTGCTGATTATGGTTTTTATACCAAAGACCGGATTGTGCAAATTCAAACGAACGAACCGATACGTCCCAGTTGGGTAATGTTATCGTATCTGTATCCTGCTTATCAGCCTGGAAATAATCTAAAATAAACTGGAAGTTGTGAAGATTTTCATCTTCATACTCAGTGATATAAAGCAGGGCCTGATCAAATAAAAGTTTATTGATATTAAGGGTTCGGTTTGAAAAGGAAATATGGCTAATGTCAAATTCAATTTTTTGGGTTGCAAGCAGGGGCTCTCCTCTTTGGTCTTCAAGGGCAAGGTCTTCAAGCACGATATTCATGGTGTAGGTAATGTTAACACCACCCACGCTTACTTTAGCATCAAGCTCACGCGATAGATACTCCGCTGCTTTATTAGCCAAATAGGTTTGTACGGCGGGAGAACGGAATGTGAAATACATTACCGTTGGGATGAGAAACATCACAAAAGATGTAAGTAGTATTATGCGACCTGTTTTTTTAATAACTTTGCCTCCCTATTTTTGGAACAAAAAAAATTACACAAAACAACTGTTTTAACTTCATGGAAACCTATATTCTGGGAATTGAGTCTTCCTGTGATGATACTTCAGCGGCAGTATTGAGAGACAACAAAATTCTTGCCAATGTTATTGCAAATCAGGAAGTTCACAAATTTTATGGTGGTGTGGTTCCTGAGCTGGCATCCCGGGCACATCAGCAAAACATCATTCCAGTCATTCATAAAGCTTTGGATGCTGCAAAGATACACAAAAATCAACTTCATGCAGTAGCATTTACCAATGGTCCTGGCTTGTTGGGGTCCTTGCTGGTAGGTGCATCCTTTGCCAAGTCTTTTTCTATGGCTCTGGGTATTCCTCTTATCGAGGTGAATCATATGCATGCGCACATCCTTGCTCATTTTATAGAGGATCCGCAGCAACCTCAAAAACCTGAGTTCCCGTTTCTATGTCTTACAGTCTCCGGCGGCCATACCCAAATAGTGCTTGTAAAGAATCATTTTCAAATGGAAGTTATTGGTCAGACGATCGATGATGCGGCAGGTGAAACTTTTGATAAAGCCGCAAAGATTATGGGACTTCCTTATCCGGGAGGACCTCTTATCGATAAACTGGCTAAAAAAGGCAATCCGCATGCCATTCCATTTCCACATCCCAAAATACCTGAACTGAATTTTTCTTTCAGTGGACTCAAAACGTCGGTGCTTTATTATCTGCGTGACCAATTAAAGAAAAACCCCCAGTATATTGAAGAAAATAAAGAGGATATCAGTGCCTCTGTACAGTATACCATCATTGAAATACTGATGAATAAGCTGAGAAAAGCAGCACAGCAAACAGGGATCAGGCATGTGGCTATCGCAGGAGGTGTATCAGCCAACTCAGGCCTGCGACAGACCATGCTCCAGGAGCAGGAACAGTCGGGCTGGAAGGTTTATATCCCAAAGTTTGAATACAGTACCGATAATGCAGCTATGATTGCAATGGCCGGGTATTATAAGTTCCAGGAGGGAGATTTTGCCCACCAGCAAGTTACACCCTATACCAGGTACTCCGACTGATATAAATTACATATTTACCTGGGAAATGAAGCCCGATTTTGTGGGGCTCACCTTTCGATTAGTTACCCGGGGGTAAGCCTTGCCACCAAAATTCCTGTTACATTGGCCATGGGGGCAATATAACGGCTTAAAGGAATCGGTGTTATTTCAACCATGTCCTTGCGGGTGGAAGCATGAAGCAAGTGTAAACGACCTTTGTGATGATAGGCAAACCCATTATGTGATACATCCAGGCCGGGTATATCAGTAGTAAAAGCAATGATGTCGCCATCCATAATTTTGTTTTCCAACTCTGAAATCTCATCTTTGGGGATGTAGTTCATGGTAAAAGATGAAATTCTTTTTTCCACTTTCTTGATTTCTTCAATAAAATCGGGATTATCCAATTGTTGATATAAATGAGGGTTCGAGCTCATAAAGCTAACCTCGGTATTAAAAGGTTTACTGCCTAGTTTGTCACTGGTTAACTCCAGCAGTCCGTTTTTTACATGCTGCTGCAGCCACTCCGTAAAATAATGCAATCTGGAAGGATACTCATCAATAATACCATCTCTGTATCTCAGGCAGGTAATTATCCTGGAAAAGTCTTCAAAGTTTGTTTGCTGGTAATGTGACGCCAGGCTTATGGCCAGCACATATTCAACAAAAGTGGTGCAGTCCAATTCGCCCAGGTTTATAACAAGTTGTTCTTTATCGGTAACCTCAAGGGTGGATGCTACATAGGGTGTGGATTTAAAAAGCCTGGCAACATGTATGATTTGGTCTGCAATTGCTGGTTTTCCCTCAACAACCTCCATCTCATGATTGATGAACTGGTGGTACAACAAACTGTCTTGTGTCGATGTTAAGATTTCCGTTGGGGCAATAGAATGACAAAATGGAACAGAGAAAGAATCCATCTGTCTTTCACTGTCAGACTTATTTCCTGAGCAGGCATATCCTGAAAACAGGATCCAGGCCAGGAGGAAAATATTTTTAACGGGCAAGGAGTTTGCCATGCTAAATGGATTTTTCATGTACAAACAAAGTTAAATCTTTTGAGGTAAAGATTTGTTGTGTTATAATTGTTTAAGTATCGAACTCTTTATTTTGTAAGTTGTTTCAAATATAGGTATTTAAGTACATAATACGTTTTCAAACAAATTAAATATATGAAAAATAATGCTTTACATGTGGTTGAATTGAAAGTGGAGGGGATGAGCTGTACCAACTGCACTTTAGGTATTAAAAAAGCTCTTGAGAAGCAAGGTTTCAAAAATGTTGATGCAGATTTTACCACCGATGATGTTCGTTTTGAAGCCGGGGACGAAAACTCCTTTTCGGTTGCGGTCAAAACCATAGAAAACCTGGGGTATAAGGTGACCCGTCGAAAAGATGGCCATGAAAGTGAACAGCCGCGTCGGAAGGGATTAAGCACCATTGAAAAAAAGTTCTATTTTACGGCTATTTTCACTGTACCTCTTATTCTAGCCATGTTTGTGCCTTTTGATCTGCTGCACAATGACTATTTTCAGCTGGCATTAACCCTCCCTGTTTTTGCAGTTGGGTTCTGGCATTTTGGCAAAAGTGCTTACAATAGTCTTAAGGCTGGGGTTACTAATATGGATGTGTTGATATTTATGGGATCAACCGCAGCTTTTGTTTACAGCCTGATTGGTACCCTTTACCGGTTAGGTCCTGATTATATGTTTTACGAAACTTCGGCAAGTATCATTAGTATTGTGCTACTTGGTAATATGTTGGAGCATCGTTCTGTCAAAAAAACCACATCGGCTGTGGATGAACTTACCCGTCTACAGAAAACATCAGCTAAACGTATTACACAGGAAATGAACGAAGGGCAGGAATATATAGAAGAGGTAGACGCATCCCTGCTGCAAACCGGTGATTTATTTCTTGTAAACAGTGGGGATCAGGTACCGGTTGATGGTGAAATATACTGGGGCTATGGGAGCATTGATGAATCGATGGTTTCAGGTGAGAGCATTCCTGTTGACAGGGTTAAAGGGGATAAGGTGATTGGTGGAACCATCCTTGAAACCGGTAATATAAAGGTAAAAGCTACTGCCACCGGTAAAGATACTGTCTTGTCGCAAATCATAGAAATGGTTCGGAATGCCCAAAAAGATAAACCGCAGTTGCAGAACCTTGCCGACAAGATTAGTACTGTATTTGTGCCAACAGTTGTAATTATTGCACTGGCAACCTGGCTGGGGTGGTTTCTGGGTACAGATTTGCCCTTTCGGGATGCGCTCATGCGTGGTGTAGCTGTTCTTGTGATCGCCTGTCCGTGTGCTCTTGGTTTGGCTATTCCCACCGCTGTAGTCGTAGGGTTAGGCCGTACCGCCAAAAATGGTATTCTAATCAAGGGTGGTAGCGTATTTGATAAACTCCCTGTTATCGAAAAAGTTATTTTTGACAAAACAGGAACCCTTACCACGGGCAAGTTTCGTGTAAGTAATCTGGAAGCAATGGGCGGTAAAAGTCAGCAAAGTCTTGTTTCATTGCTCTATAGTATTGAGAAACACTCCTCTCACCCCATCGCCAAGTCTATTGTACAAGAATTTAAAGGAGCAGCGCTAATCAGGTTTGAAAAAGTCGAGGAAGAAAAAGGGTTGGGTCTGACGGCCACAGACAAAGAGGGCAATATTTACAGGGTTGGTTCTTATGAAGTTGCGAAGTCATTAACCACTGACAGTACCCATAGTATTTACGTAACCATGAATGAAAATCTCATAGGATGGCTTGACATAGAAGATGAGATAAAACCTGAGGCCCGAAAAGCCATTGATTATATTAAAAACAGTGGAAAACAAACAGTTTTGCTCAGCGGTGACAGGGAGAAAAAATGTCAGGATATTGCTCAGAAGTTGGGTATTGAAGAGGTTTATGCCGAAAAAAGACCCGAGGAAAAGCTCCGGATTGTGGAAGAACTTTCGTCACAAAACAAAGTGGCCATGGTTGGGGATGGAATAAATGATGCCCCGGCATTGGCAAAAGCTTATGTGGGTATAGCCATGAGCACGGGTACCCAGGTGGCTGTAAAATCTGCAGACGTGGTATTGCTAAAAGGTAATCTTGAACTGCTTTCCACGGCTTTTGGTTCAGCCAGGGTAACCCGGCGAACCATTAAGGAAAATTTATTCTGGGCCTTTATTTATAATGTTATGGCTATACCATTGGCAGTGATAGGACTGCTAAGTCCGATGATAGCTGCAGCAGCTATGGCATTGTCTGATGTAATTGTTGTATTAAACTCACTGAGGCTTAAGCGCAGGAGACTTCCTTCAAAATAGTTCCGGGCCTCTTTTAAGGGCTTTAGATGATTTAGAGATAACAACAGTTATCAGTTCGGGAAGGAAATCGTTAAATAGGTGTTAAATTTGGGTTTATGAGTAGTTATCAAGCAAAAAGCAAAGGGCTGCATTTTAGCAGCCCTTTGTAATTTGAGTTCCGGGAATGTATTAGGAATTCTCTTTCTGAACCTGTATCCCTTATCCATTCATCGATAATAGGAACTCTTCATTGGATTGAGTATGTTTGACTTTGTCCATTAAAAACTCCATGGTTTCCAGGGGCGTCATATCAGCAATAAATTTACGCAAAATCCAGACGCGATTCATCATTTCTTTGTCCATTAACAGGTCTTCTCTACGGGTTCCCGAAGCCACGATATCAATGGATGGGAATATACGTTTGTTGGATAGTCTGCGATCCAACTGCAATTCCATATTACCTGTACCTTTGAATTCTTCAAAAATAACCTCATCCATCTTTGAACCCGTATCGGTAAGTGCAGTTGCGATGATAGAAAGAGAACCTCCATCTTCAATATTTCTGGCTGCACCGAAAAACCGTTTAGGTTTATGCAGGGCGTTGGCATCAACCCCACCTGAAAGTACTTTGCCTGAAGCGGGGGCAACGGTGTTAAAGGCCCTGGCAAGACGGGTAATGGAATCAAGCAGAATAACAACATCATGACCACATTCAACCATACGTTTCGCTTTTTCAAGAACGATGTTAGCAACTTTTACGTGTCGGTCGGCGGGCTCATCAAAGGTGGATGAAATCACTTCCGCTTTAACGTTGCGGGCCATCTCTGTAACTTCTTCCGGTCTTTCATCTATGAGCAAAACAATCAAAAAGGCCTCAGGGTGGTTTGCAGCAATGGCGTTGGCTACATCCTGTAAGAGAATGGTTTTACCTGTTTTGGGTTGTGCAACAATGAGACCACGTTGTCCTTTGCCAATGGGGGCAAACATATCAATTAAGCGGGTGGAAATATTACTTTGCGCATGTCCGGTAAGTTCAAACTTTTCCTGAGGGAATAGCGGTGTAAGAAAATCGAAGGGTACCCGGTCGCGAACCTCTGCTGGAATACGGCCATTTATTTTTTCCACTTTGATCAAAGGGAAATATTTTTCGTTTTCTTTAGGTGGCCTGATACCTCCATTTATGGTGTCTCCGGTTTTCAGCCCAAATAGTTTAATCTGGCTTTGGGAAACGTAAATGTCGTCAGGTGAGTTCAGGTAGTTGTAATCAGAGGAACGCAAAAAGCCATAGCCGTCAGGCATAATTTCCAGTACTCCTTCGGCAGTAATGATACCGTCAAACTCATATACTGGTTCCTGGTTGCGGCGTTCATTGTTCTTTTGCTTTTGCTGATTGTCTTTATCACGACCATCTTTGCCTTGCTGCTGGTTGTTTGTTTGGGTGGTTTCGGCCACTTGGGTGTGTTGGTGCTTTTCAGCAGATGGTTGATTTTCTTTCTGTTGCTGATTTTTGGATTGATGATTAGCTATTTTATCTGCTTTTTTGTCGGTATCTTTAGCCCGTATAGATTTTTCGTGTTGTTTGTTTTCCTGCTTAAAATCTTTGGGTTTGTCTT
>SLQX01000251.1 GCA_007131245.1 Bacteroidales bacterium | reverse complement strand
ATGCTGCAAAATCAACCATAAATTATTTTTCGGGCACATAGGTTTATTGTTTTGGCCGGGCTTGACCGGCCTGTTTTGTTATAAAATGGATTTTCTGTAGTGACAGGGCTTGACCTGTCACTGGGCTGACCTGTCACTGGGCTGACCTGTACCTTTTGTGTAATCAATTTATCTGAATTAGAACCGATACCGTCCCAAAAGTATGCACAAGGAGTTTTTGAAATAAAAAATTTAAGGGTATCAGGTTTTGAGATTGCGCAGCAGGTGAAAATGTGTTATTGATCTACTAGGCCCTGTTGATTAGGCAATCGTATAAGATTCAAAGGGTTTTTTCCGTTAACTTGTGGTCTGCCTTTTGGCCCGTGTTATAGACCTTCCCCATTGATTTCAAAAAAAACAATACAACGCCAAATGCTTTACTCATTAAAAAAAACGTGCCGGATCATCTCTTCTCTTTTTTTGTAAATCATAAACAAAAGCTCCCTGCTGGGTTACTGACCAGCAATTTAGTTCCAAACTGTCACATTGGTCTTTCATCTCCCTGCTTTTCCAGAAGCTGTTTGAACTATCGAAGATAATTTGCCGGGCCGGAAAGGCATCAGTGAGTTCTTTTACAGAAAAGGGAGGGTTGTTGCGCACAATCACAAAGTCCAGTGTGTCACCAAAAAGATTCTCTTCAGGAATGCTGTCTTCAACAATTTTGAAAGAGTGATCTTCTGCCAGCAGAAAACCATTGTAATGGAAAACGGGTTGCTTTTCCTGCTGTTCCTGGTTTTGGTTTAGAAGCTTAATGTTGTTGGGAGCTGCACCCGAACGTAGCCGGTAATCTTTGGTGTTAAAAGTAAGATTGGAAGGGTTGTTCAGGGTGTTTTCGCAAGCGTAAAAGTAACATTTGTTACCATGAAAAAAATCGATGGCTGTGCCGGAAGGCATATGATACACCACAAAGCTCCGTTGTATATGATTGTTCCAGGATCTTGCCGATACCGATAAACTTAACAGGAATGCTGGAAGAAGTGCCAGATAAAAATATCTTTTTTGTTTCACAAGAAAGAATAAACCTGCAAATGCTATGACGCCCAGGATGAATAGTTTTTCATTGAAAGTGATGAAAACATTCATGGTGGTTGAACCGGGCAGTCCTTCAATGAATTTTACAGAGGAATGCAGCACCCATAATATTTTCGAAAGTATAGTTCCCACAAATTGTGATACCCAGGCTAAGGGGGTGGTGAAAAACAATAGCAAGCCTGCTTTGAGGATAATGCTTGTCAGGGGTATTACAATAAGGTTGGTGAGCAAAAAATAATTGGGAAACTGATTGAAATAAAAAAGAGATAAAGGGCCCGTACCCAGTTGGGCAGCCATAGAAACGGTAAGAATGCCCCATGACTTGTCGAGTATGGGGTTTTTAAAGTAGAGCCTTTTGTAAAAAAGGGGTTGCAAAGTAACAATGCTAATGACAGCAATATAAGAAAGCTGAAATCCAATCCGGTTAACAATAAAAGGGTCCATAACCACTAATATCAAAGCTGAGGCAGCCAATGTATTGTAAATGTTGGTGCTTCGTTGGAATGCCTGGCCGGCAGCCACAAAACTGAACATGGTTGAAGCCCGCATTACCGATGGCGAAAAGCCGGTAATTGCTGCATAAAACCAAATCAGTAAGATAATCACGATGGTTTTGATAATTCTGCCACGGGGGAGCCGGGCAAGAAACCCGAATATTAAATTCAATGCAAGAAAAATGATGCCCACATGCAACCCCGACACGCATAAAATGTGCATGGCTCCGGCCCCGGCAAATTCCCGGCGTAGATTTTCGTCCAGATAATCTCTGTATCCCAATAGCAATGCTGATGCAACGGCAAAGTCTCTTTCCTTGATGTTGTTTGATTCAAGCGTTTCCAGGGCTTTTTGACGCATTTTATGGGCTGTAGCAATGATGAGGTTCCCTTCATTTTCTCCTCCGAAATACCACTGGCCAGCAGCACGATAGGTTTGGTGGTAAATGTTTTGCCTGCCCAGGAATTTTTTGTAATTAAACGAAGTGGGGTTTTGGGGCTCTCTCACTGGCTGGCACTGATTTTCTATCCAAATAATATCTCCATAGCGAAGATACCCGGCCCTGTCTTCTTTTTCTAGCCAGGTAATTAGCTTTCCTCTTACTTCCAGGGCTGAATCAGGGTGAATAATATGGGTAATCCTGGCAACAAGCTGGTAGCTGTTGGTTTTTTCGGCTACAGGTTCAATGATGCGAAGGCGAAGCATGGAGTCTTCCCACTGGTATTTACTGAAATGAGCCGGTTGACGCTTTTCATAATGGCCCTGGGCAAGGGCGTATCCTGCCACCGTAAAAAATAGCATGATGTTAAAGCCGTAGGCAAATCGATAATTGAAGTCTCCCTGTAAGAATTGGCTGATTAAAAATGCCAGTATCAGGATGGATGCAAAAATGGCTGCTAAAACCTGGAGCGGTACAAAAAATTCAATGGAGGTGAAAAGTATTATTCCACCCAAAAAAGGAATAAGAATCCTGACCAGCGGTATGTGTGAATAGTGGGTCATTCACAGCAATGTTTCGGAAGTGATTATTTTGCACGGGGAGGGTTTGGCTTTCTATAAATTTAGCAAAAACACGCATAAAAACAAAGCATTTTCCTGATTTTGTTTTGGGGTTGGGTGAGATGTGCAGCCGGGATTAAAAAACAATGTCCGGTTCGAGGAAAATGATTTGTGAATTGTTGTAGTAAAACTGCAGAATATCTTCTCTTGTGAGTCCGTGGTTAGCTCGTTGCATGGCACCCTCCTGGCAAAGACCTACTCCATGTCCATAGCCCCTTCCTGAGAGGTGAAGGGTGTCTTTTTGTTCCTGTATTGAAAAATAGGTGGAGCGAAGCCCAAAGTGTTCTCTTATTTGTCTTAGATGTATGTTTTTGTTTGCGTCCAGATAGTGTTTCCGGTGGTTCTGGCTGAAAGTTGTTATTCTGTCCCACTCCTCATCATCGGGGATAAAACCAAATGTGTGTTTCAGGAAAGCTTTGAAGTCTTTTTTTGCGATTTTTGCATCCCATAAGGCTCCGGGCTTAGACGAACAAAAGTTATCTGTTTTGCTTCTGAGGTAAGGCAGGGCTTGTGACCACATGTCCTCTGAGTTGACCGTTTGACCCCCGCAATTGGCATGATATACGGTGTTGAGCAACTGGCTGTTATCCTTAGTCAATACCTCACCGCGGGTGTTTTCGGTGGCATGAATAATGCCCGGGTCAATGGCTTTCCCCTTGTATGCCTGGCAGTGCACCTGGTCGCAAAGATGAAACCCCTCGTGTGCATGGCGGTTGATGTTTTTAAGGGCATAAGTGCGAATGATGATAGCCTGTACCTGGTAAAAAACATCATGTCTGTTAAACCCCGACTCGGATTGTACCGTGCCTGCAACATAGCTCTCAAAAGGGACTGAGTTAATAAGCTTTGATTGATTGTTTTTATCTGCAGCCAGGCGTAAATCGCCATCATACACCATGGGATCGCTCTTTTTGTCAAGGGGCACAATCACAAACGAGTTATGGAATGCAGTGCCCTGGATGGTCAGATGATCCGGGGCAAATATCAGCGAATCTTTATACAGGATGGAGTAGCCCTCCGGTTGTTTCTCAATAACAAGGGTGTTGTAGGGTCTGATCTCCAAAAGTTTTTCATGTTGGTGATCGCAAATGATGTAACGGCCTTTGGCCGGGGTAAAAGAAAACCGTTGGACATTTTCACTGGTAAATATCCTGATATCAACAATTTCAGGTATCTCCTGGCTTTTTGCAAGCTGATGTGCCACCGAACCCAGGAAGAGAAATAGGAAAATGCGAACTATCATTGTTTGTTTTGCTATGGAATAATTGAAACCTTCCAGGTTGAATTTATGATTTATAAAGATATAAATATTTAATAAAAACTCTACTCTGTGGTTTTTTTCGAATTCATCATATTCAGAATTTGTAAGGCAGCTCTATCAGATGCACCACTGCCACCCAGTTTGCTGTGCAGTTTAGCATAATTGTCCAAAATATTTTTACGGGATTCACCCTGGTTGGTGATTTTTTTTAACTCAATGGTCAATGCAGCAGTGTTAAAATCGGTTTGTATCATTTCTTTCACCACCTGTTTGTCCATTATAAGATTTACCAGTGAAATGTATTTAATATCTACCAATTTTTTTGCGATATGGTATGACAGTAAATTGGCTTTGTAACAAACAACCTGAGGTGTGCCAATAATTGCAGTTTCCAGGGTGGCAGTACCTGATGTTACCAGGGCTGCATGGGCATTTTGCAGCAGTGTGTAGGTGTGTCCGGTAAGTACGGGAATGGTTGGGTCTGCACTGTATTTACGATAAAAATCGGGGCTGTGAGCTTTTGTTCCTGCTATTACAAACTGATATTGCGGAAAGTTTGCTGCCACGCGTGTCATGGTGTAGAGCATCTTGCTGATTTCCTGTTTCCGGCTGCCCGGCAACAGTGCTATGATAGGTTTTGGGGCCAGGTTGTGCTTTTGGATAAAACTTGCTGGCTCCTTTTCCTCTATCTTCTCAGGAATTGCGTCCAGCAGGGGATGTCCTACAAACTCCACATGATAGTTGTAGCGGTTATAAAAATCTTTTTCAAAAGGAAGAATTACAAGCATCTTATCAATGTCGCGTTTTATTTTTTTCACCCTGGAGCTGTTCCATGCCCACACCTGGGGTGAGACATAATAGATGGTTTTGATGTTGTGCTGTTTGCAAAACTCTGCAATTCGTAAATTGAATCCGGGGTAGTCAATAAATATCACGGCATCGGGCTGGTAGTTGATGATATCATTTTTGCAGTATTTGATGTTTGCGAGAATGGTACGGAGGTTCATCAGTACTTCTGCAAAACCCATAAATGCCAGCTGGTTGATATGTTTCACCAGATCGGCACCCTGTTCTTTCATCATGTCACCTCCCCAGGCACGAAAAGATGCGCCAGGGGCTTTTTCTTTAATTGCTTTGATGAGGTTTGAGCCGTGCAGGTCGCCGGAGGCCTCTCCGGCAATGATATAATATTTCACTTTATAGCAGTTTATTGTTTGAGTGCATATGAAAGACTCAGCCAGGGGGCTTTGCCAAATCAGGCTACATGTTGCACCAGGAATATCCCAGCATAAATGAAAGTGGTTAGCAGAATGCCTCTGCCGGTTTTGTCATATTTGAGGTTTACCATGTAATACCTGAAGGTAAACATATTGGCAAAAATTGCAATGAGCTGCATGGTGGCATCATTTAGAAAGTACTCACCCATGGAATCGTCAATGGCACCCCATTTTCTCATTCCAAAAAAAACAATGGCATAGACAGCCAGGGGGAGCAAAAATCCCAGGGCAATTCCCAGGGTCCAGTTGTCCTTCTTAAGCATCGAAACTCCAGTTTTTGATGGAAGAAATAAGCTTATGTGCTGTAAAATCGTATTGGATAGGCACCAGTGAAATATACTTGTTAGCCAGTGCCCATTCATCGGTTTCGTCTATATTTTCGTGCAGTTGAAACTTACCGGTAAGCCAATAATAGTCTTTACCCCTGGGATCTTTGCGATGGTCAAACTCCTCTACCCAGTTGGCATTGGCTTGCCTGCAAACCCGCACACCTTTTAGCTCATCCTCTTTTACAGCGGGGATATTTACGTTGAGGCAGTTCCCTTTGGGAAGTCCATGATTGAGCACGTTGCGAACGATTTGCTGTATGTATTTACGTGCGGCTGTAAAATCGGCATCCAACCGAAAGTCGAGCAGCGAAAATCCAATGCTGGGGATGCCTTCCATGGCTCCCTCAATGGCCGCTGACATGGTGCCGCTGTATATCACATTAATGGAAGCATTACTGCCATGATTGATACCTGAAACCAGGATGTCCGGTTTTTTATGTAAAACTTTGTTTACTGCAAGTTTTACACAATCAACGGGTGTTCCGCTACAGCTGTATTCAAGGTGGTCGCCTTCAGCTTCAATTTTTTCCAGGCGAAGGGGGTGGGTAATGGTTACTGCGTGCCCCATGCCACTTTGGCCTTTGTCGGGGGCTACTACTACCACTTCTCCTAATTCTAGCATAAAGGATATGAGGTTGCGGATGCCCGGGGCCATGATGCCATCGTCGTTGGTAACTAAAATTACTGGTTTATGCATACAATTTAAATTTTGACAAAGCTATTAAGAATTCGCTTTTTTTTAATGATATATTTATGAATTGTTTTTAACAAAGCTTGTTTTATGCAGGATGGTACCCAATGGAATTTCATATTTAAAATACAGCTAATGTAACTGTAAGATTATTGCAAATGGTCTGATAGCTTGATTTGGGCTTTTTTTGTCATGCTATCCCCTGTATAGCAGCTGGATAATGATTATTTTAAGTCTGTTTTATGTATTTGCATGATATTCAGACTGTAACACAGTCGGCATAAAAACTATCAGGGCAGAAAGCCAGGTTAGTATTGTTGATCAAAACTTTGTGACACCCCCCGAAACAATAAACTTCATAAAATCAGCAGAGTTGGCTTCCACTGGTATCACGCTATCGGCGGGTACCACAAACATATTTCCCGAAAAGTTGTAGGAGTGGGGAAGGTAAACAGCCACAAAATGATTGCTGATACCAATGTTTTGCAAATCCTTTTCGGTAATAAAACCCAGTTTACGGATATTGCTTTCTTTGCTGAGGATGACCATTGCCGGCTCAGTGAATTTCTTTTTCTGCCCCACAAAGGCTGAAAGTAAATCGGAGATGGATGTGTAAAGAATTTTTACAAGGGGGATACGTTCGATAATGTTGTGAAAGATAAAGGCAATGGGTCTTTTAATGACCAGGGCCCCCGCAAAGCCTATCAGGCTGATGGAACCAAAGATTATTAGGATGCCCAGACCGGGAACCTTCAGAGGAAGTAGACCATCGATAAACCCAAAAAGTTGGTAAATAACAAATATGGTGATGGAAATGGGGGCAACAAGCAAGAGTCCCTGGAAAAAAGAATTGATGATTTTTCGTAAAGTTTTCCTGATGAGTAGTTCGGTTTGATCCATGATAATGTGAATAAAATTAAGAATGAAATGATTACAATACACTAAACAAGTTAGAGAACCCTGTTGTTCTAAGCAGCGGCAAAGTAATAAAAATATGCTTAACTATTTTTAACGGCGGTCACAATGTCATACAATGACTTTATGGCTTGCTTTTTGACTAATTTTGCCCGTTCATTAGAAAGAAAACCTTTAATGTTAAAAGAATATGATAGGAATTTATGTAATATTTGGCGTCTTCATGCTAATCAGCTGGTTGGTGTCAAACAGACTTAAGTCAAAATTTAGTAAATACTCCAAGGTGGGGCTGCGTTCCCGTTTATCAGGAAAGGAAATTGCCGAAAAGATGTTGCGTGAAAGCGGAGTGGATGGTGTGCGTGTAATTTCCACGCCAGGCAAGCTTTCTGACCATTACAATCCCCTTGATAAAACGGTAAATCTGAGCCCTGATGTGTACAGCGGACGAAGTATTTCTGCTGCTGCTGTAGCTGCCCACGAATGTGGTCATGCCGTTCAACATGCCAGGTCTTATGCTTTTTTGAAGATGCGATCAGCTCTGGTGCCCGTAATCAGTGTTAGCTCTAAGTATATGCAGTGGGTGTTACTTGCAGGTATTCTCACGGTGCAGGCTTATCCCGGGATATTACTGGCAGGTATTGTGATGTTTGCCATGACCACTCTCTTTAGTTTTGTTACTTTGCCCGTGGAGTTTGATGCCACAAGACGTGCATTAGTGTGGTTAAGAGAAACGGGTCTGACGGTAGGAGAAGAACACGGTTATGCGAAAGATGCATTGAAATGGGCCGCTTTGACCTACGTGGTAGCTGCGCTTGCATCCTTAGCTACTTTGGCCTATTATATAATGATTTTCCTGGGTAGCAGAAGGTAAAACTCAACTTTCCATCCTGTTTAATAAAACCGCTGTGAGATAAATTTTCACAGCGGTTTTTTTGTAACTGATCAAAAATGAACTCAAGCGGGTTTTGAAACATCAGGAGATTAAGAAAGAATCCGAGTTGAATTTTAAGGTCTAAGCCTCGCTTTTTTTCCCTTTGTGAGGGTAAGATCCAGGCTTTATATAAGGATTACCTCTGGTAAAAATTTAAGTGATTCACAGTTAAAAAGGTATGATTATTTTAAATATATTTACCCGGTTTAAAACAATGCTTTTAAAGGTGAATTTGTTTGTTTTGTCATTAGAGAATGGTTTTGTATATAATAAAGTGAAGGCTTGGTGGTATCTTGGCAGCAATGTACATAGATAGCCTAAGT
>SLQX01000007.1 GCA_007131245.1 Bacteroidales bacterium | reverse complement strand
TTTTTATTTGAATTCACTAACTATTGAATTCAATTGGGTTCAACATTACATTAAAAGAACAATTTTGACAACTCTATAGACAATTGCCATACCGTATTTAACTGGTGGCACTCTATTTTGTCTGCTTCTCTGTAGAATCGCCTAATAATGAAGATACTAAAAAATATCCACATATACAAACAGGTGAGTTTATATTATATATGTCATAAAAAAAACTGCGCTATTCCGCAACTTTAAGCGAAATTCCGCAGTTTATCAAGACTGAATAAAAACAATCTTAAGGAGAGTTGGACTCAGCTTAAATCCAGATTGTATTTTTCTGCTTTGGTCCGGAAGGTAGAAAGAGGAATCTTTAAAAGCCTGGATGCCCGTGTTTTATTACCTCCACTTTTGGCCATTGCAGCTTGAAGAAGTTTAATTTCGGTATCAGCAATCACCTTTTCCAGGTCCCATTGATCGGTTTCATCCAGTTCTGAAATCATATTATCAGGTCGTAAGAATTCAGCAGGAATATCCTCAGGCCCAATTTTGTCTCCTTTGGCAGTTAAAGCAAGCCGTTCCATTAAGTTTCTCAGCTCCCGCACATTGCCAGGCCATGCGTAATTTTCAAGAACACTATAAGTTGAAGGTTCAATGTCCAGGTTTTGACCATGAGAAAACTCATTGAGAAATCGTTTGGCCAGGAGCCTGATGTCATCTTTCCTTTCCCTTAACGGAGGGATGTGTATCGGTATAACATTGAGACGATAGAAGAGATCGTCTCTAAACTTCCCCTGTTTTATCAAAGCCTTCAAGTCGTATTTGGTAGAAGCAATAACCCGCACATCCACATTGACAGCCTGGGTAGTACCAACAGGCTCCACTTCCTGCTCCTGTAAAACCCGAAGCAGCTTAACCTGCAACTCAAGAGGAACGTCATCAATATCATCCAGGTAAATGGTTCCCTTATCGGCAGTTTCAAAACGCCCTTTACGTGACTTATCAGCACCAGTAAAAGATCCCTTTTCATGACCAAACAATTCGCTTTCAAAAACTTCCCGGGCCAATATGGCACAACTAACCTTCACAAAGGGCTTGTTTAACCGTTTGCTGTTGTAGTGAATAATATTGGCAAGCATTTCTTTTCCTGTACCTGTTTCACCTGTTATAAGGACTGAAGCATTAGAATGGGCTACAGATTTAATCAGCTCAAAAATTTTTTTTATTTGTTGATTTTCACCCCCAAAGCTTGAAAAATCAAACTGTTGACTAATTTGAGACTGCAAGCGTTTATTATCCTGTTTAATATCCCTTAGCTCGGCAACTCGCTGGGTAAGGTGCAGGATTTCTTCATTGCGAAAGGGTTTTGAAAGGTAATCGTAAGCTCCCAGTTTTAGAGCTTTTATGGCTGTGTCAACCGAAGTATATGCTGTCATTACTACGACGATTGTATCGGGGGCAATTGCTTTTACCTTTTCGGTTAGCTCCAGGCCATCTATACCGGGCATCCGGATATCGGTAATAAGTAGATCGGGAATTTCCTCTCTGATTTTGGGTAAAACACTATCAGCCTGGGAAAACTCGAAAACCTCGTGACCGGCATCCCTTAATTCGTCGGCCAGGCTCACCCTAAGTATGCGTTCATCTTCGGCTAAAAATATTTTCATGTGGTTGCAGTTTTAATTTAAGAATTTTCCAATGATAGCACTATCGCTGTGGTCTGAAATTCAAAAACTATTGTATCAACAGGACTCGTTTCAGAGGTTTTGGATTTTAACAGGTAGCATTATTTGAATAGTCGTGCCATTTCCAGGGCTACTGATTATTTCCATGTCACCCCCGTGATCACGGATAATGTTCATACTTACCGACAAACCAAGTCCTGTTCCTTTCCCAACAGGTTTTGTAGTAAAAAAGGGGTCCAAAACCTTGGAAAGATACTCGGTGGGAACGCCGGTTCCATTATCACTAATCTCAATAAGAATTTTCGATTTATTATCCAATAAGTCGGCATTTGCAACAATCTTTCCCACAAAAGAAGATTCATCATCTTTTTTTTCAATAATAGCATCTATTCCGTTAAGAATAACATTCAAAAATACCTGTTCAAGCTGATTATCATTTCCTTCAATAACAGTATTCTCAGGAAATCTCTGTAGTGTGCAGGTAATGTTTTCTTTATTTAATCGGTGCCCGGCCAAAGAAACTGCGTTTTCCAATGCTTGTCTTGGGTTTACTTCGGTTTTTTTGTAATCGGGCTGCCTCGCAAAATTCAGTAAGTTTTTAATCACACTCTCAATATTAACAGCAGCTTCTTCCATCAGTTCAATGTATTTTTCATTCTTCTCCTTTTTATCGGGATATTTTTTGATTCTTGCAATACAATGCATAATCCCTGCCAGGGGGTTGTTAACTTCATGGGCAACACCTGATGCCAGCGTACCAATGGAGGCAAGTTTTTCTGACTGAATGAGCTTTTTTTGAGCAGTCTCCAGTTCATCATAAGCCTTTTGTAGTCTTGAAACCATATCATTAAACCGGGAAACCAAAATATCAATTTCATCACCGGGAAGTTTTTTCATGAGTTTCCCCACTTCTGCAGGGTACCGGGAAGCAAAGGTTACTTTCTTCTCCCTGATGGACTTTAGATCCAGGTTGTCTGCTATAGAACTTATGTTTTTTACAGGGCTGGTCACCAGGTATGAAAATATAAAAGTCCCAACAAGACTTATGACCACTAACATTAGTATCATTCCCAGCAAAGTGGTTGTAGCCGTGTTCAGGGTACGCGAAATATTATCCTCTGAGACACCCAGTCTTAAATATCCAATGCTTCCGTCCAGTAAGGGAATAGAAATATCACGAATAACATTTTGACTGTCTGCAAATTTCACATGAGTTGATATAATCTCGTTTTTAAACTGTCGGTCGTGCACATCATACAACCCCAGGGGAACACCTCCATCAAATGTATGAGCCAAGATATCACAATCTGTATTACAAACCAGGATGTATTCAATGGTTTGGTCTGCACTTTTTGCTTCTTCCAGCAACACATTGAGGGCCGTTATATCATCAAAAAGAATGTAATTAATGGCTCGCTGAGATATTACCTGCGACATAAAAACGCTTCGGTGCTGCAACTCATCTTCGAGTGAAGAAAATATTATTCGGTGTACCAGGGCAACGTTAATACTTCCAAATAATACCACCACCAGCACCATACCAATGGTAAACTTCCAGAAAAGGGGAATCCTGTTTTTGTTAAGAGGTTGCCTTCTTGCTTTTTGCATATTACCTTCAGATTTAATTCACTTGTAGAGACTTCATGGCCCTGACTGCATCATAATCAGCGTCTTTTGCTTCAACAAATTTATCAATCGCCAAGTCATTCAACAACATCTTCCCCTGTGGATGTTGATGCATGCTCATAAACAAACGAATAAGCTTGTTCTTATCATCGTGATTCAGCCTGTCGGTAATCACTACCGGAGGATTGGCAAACGCTTCTGATTTTTCAATAACTTTTACATTGTTGATGATTTCAGGGTAGTGGACTTTGGTATAGTCAAAAATCAACTGATTGACAGTAGCGGCTTCAACTACACCTTTAGATACCATTTGAATAGACGTATCATGGGCATAAGTGAAAATCGTTGAATCAAAAAAACGCTCCGGAGTTTCCCCGATCTCATTAAGTCGGCTCAGTGCATACAAGTACCCTGTATTTGAAAGAGGATCGGTAAAGGCAAAGGATGCACTTCGTAAATCTTCAAACCCTTGGGCTTGGAACGTTGTCTGGGTTATGATATAGGCTTTATAAAATGCTTTTCCCCTGGTTACTGGGATGGCTAGTAGCTCCAGTCCACTGGCAGGGTCCAGGTCAACATAGGCGCCAGTGCAAATAAAAGCAAAATCTAGTTGGCCTTGCTCAAGCATTTGGTTGATCTCGGCATAGGTTTGCCTTTGATGAAACTCCACGGGCATCTCCATTTCCTGTGAGATGTAGTCAAAAAATGCTTCATAGTTTTCATACGTTTCCTGGGGAGAAAGAATAGCAGAAACAGCCACCCTTAATGGCTTGTAACCATCAACTGCCCTGTCCCCCTGATCTTCAGAGTAAGTTTCACCAGGGTCTATTGTTTTTACGTCACCAGGTGTCCGGCTGCAGGACAATGTCATTGCTATCAGCAAAAAAAATAACACAAAATTTCTCATGGACTGGAATATTTTAGAATTAATAATGCCGGCAAACAGGGCAGAAGTTAAACGTGGTAAGCAAAAAACCAGCCAAACTGTATTAGAGCAATCTGCTTTTCAAGCTATTCACCTTTTGATACAATCTAAACCGGATGGTTGCACTTCCTTTTCATTTTCCATATATTTATTGTTATTGGTCTCATTATCTTGCTTTTAAAGATATCAACAAGAAGACTGTCAATCAAATCCTATGACTCCAGGTCTTTAGGCAACTGTTACTATAACTGGTAAAGTTGATCTTTAATTATTCGATCCAGACACAAAAATCCACCACCTGAGAAAATCAAACCAATCAGGACTTTTAATTGCTTTGGGTTTTACATCCTCTATTTATGGGACACATTTATGCAATCAAAGCAGTACAGTAAATGAACAAAACGATAAGTAAAAGTAATCGAAAAAAGGAATACTTGGAGCCTGTCAATGGGTAAACAAAGTGGAAGCAAAAATGTTACCTGATTTTGGAAGAAAGAAATGCCGCCAATCAACCCTGGGCAGAGTAAAGGAATATCTGTCTCAACCTGTCATGATAAAAAGGCATGTCAAACAAGTCTAATCCCTGAACTTTGAGGCAATTATCAGGAAAAGGTTGCAAATGAAGTCAATAAATCTTCAACCTAGAGATAAAAAGCCAGGCTAACAGGGAAAAGGTTACTCAACATTCACTCCGGCCGCCGCCTCATTGATGTTTAATATGGAATCACCCACCTTCTCGCATGAAGAGATCATTTTGTTAAAATAAAAGCCACCCTTTACCTGGAAAGACCCCTTTTCAATATCTCCAATAACTTCTTCACTCACATGGTCCCTGAACATATTGATTTTTTTCTCAAGGGCATAAGCCTGCTGAATATTTGACCGTGCGAAAACCTCACCCCTTTCCAGATTTACCATCATCACGTCAAATGCCTCATTTACAATATCAAAAATATTGTTCAGTTCATCACGCTGCTTGGGGGTAAAGTACACCTTTTCTTCTCTTTTCTTTTCCAGTAAGGTTGACATTTTAAAACAAACATCACCAATTTTTTCCACTTCACTACAAACCAGCCTCATGCGCCTAAGTTGCTCAGAAGTACTAATACTCAGCTGTTTCCGGGAAACCTTAATAAGAAAAGTAGTAATTTCTACTTCAACCCTGTCGGTTATTTCTTCGTATTTACTTACCCTTGCCAGCAGCTTGGAAAACTTTTTCTTATCGGTTTCATAAATCATCTCCGGTATGAAGTTGAACATTCGGTGAGCCAGGTCACAATATCTTCTAGTTTCTCTGCGGGCCTGTAAAACTGAAAACTCAGCCATGTGCAGGAAACCACTGCCAAAATATTCCAGCTGATGCCTTTCATCGGTTCGTCCCTTTGAGGGTATGATTCTTTCAACCGCATAGACAATCGTCTTAACCAATCCAATCAAGAGCAAGGTGTTGGTAATATTAAAAGCAGTATGAAAAATGGCAAGTCCAAATGGCACCATGGTAGGATCCTCCATGGGTGAGTTTAACCCCAATCCCTCCATATATCCCGATATGGTAGAAATAACTACATTAAACAGGGTAAGCATCCAGAGTACACCAAAAATATTAAACAAGGTGTGAGCCAAAGCCGTACGTTTGGCATGAACGTTACCTACCAGTGAGGCAAGATTAGCGGTGATGGTTGTACCAATATTTTCGCCCAGCACAATGGCTGCGCCATGCTCAAATCCAATCCAGCCATTATTGCACATAACCAGGGTGAGTGCCATGGTAGCACTAGACGACTGTAATACAATAGTGAGCAGGGTTCCAATCCCAAGGAATATCATGATACTTCCAAAGCCATACCCTGTAAGGTTTTCCAGTGCCATAAACATTTCAGGGTTGTTTTGCAAATCAGGTACCGACTCCTGAAGCAAACCCAACCCCATAAACAATAAAGCAAAACCAAGGAGGGTTTCACCCAGGGAAGTCAGCCTGTCGCGCGAAAAGTACAGTAATGGAAAAGCAATGCCAATAATAGGTAATGACAAGGATGCAATATTTAACTTAAACCCTAAAAACGAGATAAACCAAGCTGTTGTTGTGGTGCCAATATTGGCTCCCATTATCACACCCACCGACTGAACCAGGCTCAGCAATCCGGCATTAACAAAGCTCACAACCATAACGGTTGAGGCCGATGATGATTGCACAAAAGTGGTGATGAGAAAACCGGTAAAAACCCCCAGAAACCGGTTGGATGTCATTGCGCTAAGGATACTGCGCATTTTGTCTCCGGCAAGCTTTTGAATCCCCTCACTCATCACCTTCATTCCGAAAAGAAAAAGGCTGAGTGCTCCGAAAAGTGTTAGAAACTGAACAAGACCAAAATCCATATTGGCTAATTAATTAATTTGGGTGAGCAAAAATAGCAAAAGCAATGAGGTTTAGGTATAGTTAACATAAACTTAATAATACGGTTTTGCATACAACACACAAATACAAGCACATACAAACACTATCGTTTGATAATCTTTCGGGATAAGTAACTTCCATCGGCAAATTCCAACTGAAAAATATAGGTGCCGGATACAAGTATAGACAGGTCGGCTTTGATTTTTGATGAATGATCTCCAACCAAATAGTTATCCCACAGCAGCTTTTTGCCATCCATGGAATAAAGAGAGAATCTCACATTCCCATTTTGGGTTAAAGCGGCCAAATCAATAACAAGCTTTTCATTTACCGGGTTTGAATAGGAAACAGCATCGTCCATAATCCCGGGAAAATCCTGCACATCAACACTTTCTGTAACAAGCATATCCATCACTACCGGAAGATGATCCGACATATTGTACAAGGCTGATATGACCTCGGGTGGCTGACTGTCATTGGGAGGGTTTACCAATGATTGGTTAAATCTGTTGCCATCCTGCCCGAGGGCATAATAACTGTCTTCTATATATTGAAGCCCGTTGCTACCCTTCATCACCGGCTCAGAAACCAGAATAAAATCATAGCGATCGTCAAGCCCCCCGGTAACAAAACAGGGGTGCTCACCTGACCTGGGACTCTGAGTGTGGTAGGGTGCCATATCCTCGTTTAAGCCCCAAACACCTGGTACATCTATAGGATCATAAAACCGGATATGAGGGTTGGAGTGGTTAACCATCAGCTGATAGGCTTGCTCGTAAGAGCTTCTCATGTTAAAATCGCCTGCAAAAAACAAATTCCCCGAATAGTTATGGTTATCCAGATAGCTCATGGCATTGCTTACCATAGCAGTTCGCAATTGTTGATCGTTGGAGCTCTGTCCAGCTTTCAGGTGGGCAACCATGAAGGTTAGAAAGGTGGTATCACCCGTTTGGGGAAATGCTGCTGATTTATAATAGAGTGTATACAGGTTTATATCACGGAGAGTGGAATTTGTTACAGCTTCTTCATATAAGCCAAACTTGCGGCTATCATAAAAAAAGCCATTGGCAAACCAGGCATTTTCAGAGCCTGTGAAAGAGGCATGTTCAAAATAATCGACACCATCAACATTGAGCACACTATCTCTCAGACGATTAAGGGTTTGTGTTCCGCCACCCAATTCATTCACGGCCAAAATATCGGGGGTGACGTGCCCCAGGATAGTACGCAGGTATTCATCTTTATCGGAAATATTATTGTTATCCGCATTGCAAAAATCAGTATACACTCCGTAAAACATAAGGTTATACTGCATAACTCTTATGGTATCATGCCCATGAGAAATATTCATGGTTAGGTTTAAAACCACAAATAGCAGGAAATAGCGCATTTTATTCATAGGATGGTATTTAAAAAAAAGAGAGAATTCGTTGAATGGAGTTGTTAAACCATTTTTACGCCAAAGATGATGTTTATCGTAGGAAAGGGGCAGCCATTTTCTAATTTGTACTTTAAGCACTGAATACATTTAGAAGTTTCTACGAGAAAGCTATTAACTTTCAATCATTTATAAACCCGGAATAAAGTAAAAAGTTGCAAACTACTAAAAAAATCATTGGTGTCCGGTTAAAAACCATTTGACCTTCCCCAAGTGCTATTATATCTATTTTTTTAATATTATCGCCCCGCTGGGGCTTGGTTTGGTGATTTACCATAAATTCTACAAATATTACCGCGGCTCTGCCGCTCAATTT
>SLQX01000021.1 GCA_007131245.1 Bacteroidales bacterium | reverse complement strand
TACCCGAAATAGAAGGGGTGATTTATATGGTTTTTGGTTCCTGGGCCAATGTACGGGTAATACTAGTACCTCCCTCCGATCGTGAACGCAGCCAGCAGGAAATAGCTGATCAGCTTACTGCCCGGGTAAGAACCATGACAAAAGCCCGCGCTTTTGTAAGTCAACAATCAACTTTTGGCGGAAGGCGCTCAGGGATGCCTGTGCAGTACGTTTTGCAAGCTCAGAGCATCGATCGGCTCAGGGAAGTTCTTCCTGGCTTCATGGAAAGGGTGGATGAAAGTGCTGTGCTGCAAATGGCCAACGTCAACCTCCGCTTTACCAGGCCTGAGCTGCAGGTGGCTATAAATCGCGATAAAGCCAATCTAATGGGGGTTTCAACACAAAATATTGGTCAGACCATGCAACTGGCCCTTTCCGGGCAGCGATTTGGCTATTTCTTTATGCATGGTAAGCAATACCAAATTCTGGGTGAGCTGGCCAGGGAAAACCGAAACAAACCGCTTGATTTGAAGTCTCTGTATGTGAGAAATAACGATGGGGATATGATTCAATTGGACAACCTTGTTTCACTGCAGGAGCAAACAGCACCACCACAGCTTTATCGTTACAATCGATTTGTATCGGCAACGGTGTCTTCGGGTCTTGCCCCGGGCTATACCATTGGTGATGGAATTGAAGAAATGAACCGTATTTCCGATGAAGTGCTGGATGAAACTTTCAGGACCGCACTGGCAGGTGACTCCAGGGATTTTGAAGAGAGCGCCACCAGCCTTGTATTTGCGTTCTTACTGGCCCTGGTGCTGATCTTCCTGGTTTTGTCTGCCCAGTTCGAAAGCTTCCGCGATCCGCTCATCGTGATGATGACTGTTCCCCTTGCACTTACTGGCGCCCTGTTTTTTATGTGGTATTTTGATATCTCCATGAATATTTTCAGCCAGATTGGTATTATTATGCTCATCGGACTGGTATCAAAAAACGGTATTTTGATGGTAGAATTTGCCAATCAACGCAAACAAAAGGGTATGGAAAAACTTGAAGCCATAAAGTATGCTGCTTCAGCCCGTTTCAGGCCTATATTGATGACAAGCCTTTCCACCATCTTGGGTGTGCTGCCCTTAACACTGGGCATGGGTGAAGGTGCACAAGGCCGGATTGCTATGGGGGTTGCTGTTATTGGCGGACTCCTGATAGCAACATTTCTTACCCTTTTTATTGTACCGGCCATTTATTCCTATGTTTCAAGCTCTAAAAAGAATATTGATGATGAACAAATTGAAGTTGCTGCTTAGTAGTTTTTTGGTTGTAACGGTTTCTTTTACCACGCTTCAAAGTCAGCAAACACTTTCTCTACAGGAATGTATTGATATTGCAGTTGAACAAAACTATTCTTTACGCATTACCCAAAACCAGGAGAAAATAACCACCAATAACTATTCTCGTGGTAATGCGGGGATGTTACCTTTAGTAAACCTCTCATCTGGCTTTTCAGGAAATATCAATAACCTCAACCAGGAGCTTACTGATGGCTCCGAAGTTAATCCGAGAAACATTCACAATACCACAGGCAACGCAGGTGTAAACCTCTCCTGGAGCCTTTTTGAAGGATTCAGGGCACAGGTTCGTTACAAACAGCTTCAAGAGCTAATGAAAATGAGTGAGCTTAACACCCGTATATCCATTGAAAACCTTATCGCCAACCTGGCATCTGAGTATTATTTTTATATTCAGCAGCAACGTCAGCTTGATAATCTGCAATACTCTGTGGATTTATCCAAAGAGAGGGTGCGCATTGAACGGGAGCATTTCTTATTGGGGTCTGGCTCGCGGGTACAGCTTTTGCAGGCACAAGTAAATCTTAATGCTGACAGTTCGCGCCTGGAAAGACAATACGAGGTGTTGAATGCATCGCGGGTACGAATCAACGAAATGATGGCCTTGAGCGATCTTAACAGGGATTTTGAACCCGCAGATACTGTTATTGATATTGATAAAGGTATGCTTTATGATGAACTGCACACCCATGTACTGACCCAAAATACAGCTATTGCCACGGCATTAAAAAACCGGCAGCTTTCGGAGTACGATATGCAAATTATCCAGTCCAGGTCTTTCCCTTATCTGAGGCTTAGTTCAGGCTACGGTTTTACCCACAATACCTATCAAAGAGGAACCCTCAATAATCAACAAACCTGGGGAATGAACTATGGCATTTCTCTGGGGATCAACCTGTATGATGGCCGAAATCGTCAACGGGAAAAAAACAACGCTCGCATTGAGCTGGAAAACAGTGAACTTAATCTTAAACAGATTCGTCAGCAGGCAAAGGGAGACTTGCTTACCCTTTTTGATGCTTATAATAACAACCTTCGTTTGTTGGAGCTGGAAACCCAAAACCTTGAGGTTGCCCGGGAAAATCTTGAAATTGCTTTTGAACGCTATCGCCTGGGGGCTCTTACTGGTTTTGAGTTGAGGGAAGTTCAGAAAAACCTTCTTGAAGCAGAAGAACGGCTGTTATCTATTCAGTATCAGGCTAAAGTGGCAGAAATCAGCCTTTTGCAAATCTCCGGAAGGATTTTGGAACTGTTGTAAACGGTAACCCTGGTTTAATGAAATATCTTTCCCGGGCCGGTAATATGGGTGTTGCTTTAACCTTAGTTACCGGCCTGATGCAATAGAGTTTCTCTCAAAAACTTTCCAACTACCAAACCTTATGTATCTTTGCACCTGAATTTTGAATGTTAATTAAATAAAAGATATGAGCGACGATAAGAAGATTATTTTTTCCATGGTAGGGGTGAGTAAGGTATTTCCACCTTCCAAACAGGTGCTGAAAAATATTTACCTTTCTTTTTATTACGGTGCAAAAATAGGAATTATTGGATTGAACGGATCTGGTAAATCTACTCTGATGCGTATCATTGCAGGAGAAGAAAAAACTTACCAGGGCGAGGTTGTATTCTCTCCCGGATATTCTGTGGGTCACTTACCGCAGGAACCATACCTTGATAGCAGCAAAACGGTAAAAGAAATTGTTGAAGAGGGTGTGCAGGAGCTGGTTGATGTGTTAAAAGAATACGAGGAAGTGAACCTTAAGTTTGCAGAACCCATGAGTGATGAGGACATGACCAGATTGATTGAGCGCCAGGGTGAATTGTCTGACCTTATTGAACAATATGGTGGCTGGGAGCTAGACAGCAAGCTGGAGCGGGCCATGGATGCACTGCGGTGTCCACCCCCTGAGGAGAAGGTGGAGCATCTGAGTGGGGGAGAACGTCGCCGGGTAGCGCTTTGCCGCCTGTTGTTGCAGGAGCCTGATATTTTGCTATTGGATGAGCCTACCAACCACCTGGATGCAGAATCAGTGGAGTGGCTTGAAGTGCACCTGAAACAATACAAAGGAACAGTGATTTCCATTACCCATGACCGTTACTTTTTGGACAATGTGGCAGGATGGATTCTGGAGCTTGATCGCGGAGAGGGGATTCCATGGAAAGGAAATTACAGCAGTTGGCTTGAGCAAAAAACCAAACGTCTGCAGCAGGAGGAAAAGACGGAAAGCAAACGACGCAAAACTCTTGAGCGAGAACTGGATTGGGTGCGGATGAACCCCAAAGGACGACAGGCAAAGTCCAAAGCAAGGTTGGGTGCTTACGACAAGATGCTCAATGAAGACGTGAAGCAGAAAGAAGAGCGCCTTGAGATCTTTATCCCCAACGGTCCCAGACTGGGATCGGTTGTGGTAGAGGCACAAAATATTTCCAAGGCTTTTGGCGAGAATATCTTATTTGAAGACTTTTCTTTTGAACTACCACCCGCCGGGATTGTAGGTATTATTGGACCCAATGGGGCCGGAAAAACCACGCTCTTCAGGATGATGATGGGGCATGAACAACCCGATAAAGGTGACTTTAGGATTGGGGAGACGGTAAACCTGGGCTACGTTGATCAGGCTCATGCTGATATTGATCCCGAAAAATCCGTTTGGGAAGTAATTTCCGGAGGGAATGAATTTATTGATCTCAGTGGAAGACAAATCAACAGCCGGGCTTATGTTTCAAGATTTAACTTCAGCGGAGCTGACCAGGGCAAAAAATGTGGGGTGCTGTCAGGCGGTGAAAGAAACCGGCTGCACCTGGCCATGACTCTGAAAAGCGAGGCCAATGTCCTGCTTTTGGATGAGCCCACCAACGATATTGATGTCAACACCTTGAGGGCCCTGGAGGAAGGGTTGGAAAACTTTGCAGGTTGTGCGGTTATCATAACCCACGATCGATGGTTTTTAGACCGGGTGGCCACACACATCATTGCTTTTGAAGGAAACTCTGAAGTGGTCTTTTTTGAAGGTTCTTACTCTGAATATGAAGAAAACCGTAAAAAGAGGATGGGTGATACCGGCCCCAAAAGGATTAAATACAGAAAATTAACCTCCTGACCCGATGATTACCCTGGATAACAATACAGATCATCGTAACAAAATCAGGACTTCTCATTTGAGAAGCATTGAGTATGGTGTGGAAAGGGAAAGGGTGCAACCCTCTGTTGTGCTCACCCGGCGAGAGTTGTCAGCGGAGCTGGAAAGAAACAGACGGCTACTGGATACCGCAGGCCCTTTTGTTAGTCTCCTCAATGAGCTTGTATTCGATACCGGTTTTGTTATCCTTTTAACCGATGAAAAGGGGTGTATTATTGAAGTTTCGGGTGATGAGGATATCATGGGAGAGATAGAACCCTACGGATTGGTCAAAGGTGCATTCATGAGTGAAGAAAGCATTGGGTCCAATGCCATCAGTATCTCCCTTGAAGAAAATGCTCCTTTGCAGGTTACCGGGCGCGAACATTTCGTTCATGCTTTTCATGATTGGAGTTGCTCGGCAGCCCCCATTCACAATGAAAAAGGAGCCACCATAGGTTGTTTGAATATCACAGGGAAAAAGGAAAATGCCTATCCGCATATGCTGGGACTTGTAGTTGCTACAGCCAAAGCCATCGAGTATCAGCTGAGGAGCTCCTTCTCAGAAATGCGCCAAAAAGAGGCCTATCATTTTGTATCCCAAATACTTAATACCCTTGAGTTTGTGGTGCTTGCAACAGATATCCAGGGGCGCATAAGAAGGGCCAATAATTTGGCATCCAGCATGTTTAAGATTCCCAAAGACCGGATAGAAAACAGCTTTATGCAGGATTTTATCGTCACCTGGCCCGGGTACTTTAAAAAAGTGAAAAACAATGAGATCATCATTGATGAAGAGGTGCAAATCAGCAGGTATGGTATAAAAGAAAGTGTAAACATGAATGTATACCCCCTAACCGATGGTGACGGTACCATTAGCGGGTCGGTGGTAACGCTCAGGGATATGAAGCGGGTGTACAAAATGATAAATAAATACACGGGTATGGAGGCCCGCTACAACTTCGACGATTTGATAGGGGAAAGTGATGAAATGAAAAAAATCGTTGAATATTGCCAAAATATTTCTGATAGCCCCAGTACAGTACTTATACAGGGAGAAAGCGGTACGGGAAAAGAGGTGATTGCCCAGGCCATTCATAATTACAGCTCCAGACGCGATGGAGGTTTTGTTGCCCTTAACTGCGGCGCCATCCCTGAAAGCTTGATTGAAAGCGAGTTGTTTGGCTATAGTGAAGGGGCCTTTACCAGTGCTAAAAAAGGGGGTAAACCCGGAAAATTTGAGTTGGCAAATGGCGGAACATTGTTTTTGGATGAAATAGGGGAGATGCCCGCTGATATGCAGGTAAAACTGTTGAGAGCACTTCAGGAACGAACGGTAACACGTGTAGGTGGAGATAAGCCCATCCCTTTTGATGTGAGGATTATTGCAGCTACCAACCGAGCCTTACTGGAAGAGGTAGACAGGGGGAAGTTTCGAACCGACCTGTATTATCGTTTGAGCGTAATACCAGTTTATATCCCCCCCCTGAGAAAAAGAAGGGAAGATATCCCCATGCTTATCCATTTTTTTCTCAACCTTAAGTCTGTAAAACTCAGAAAGCAACTCCCCGACATGGATAACCGGCTTTTCAAAAAGCTGGTTCATTACGATTGGCCAGGGAATGTCAGGGAGCTAGAGAATTTTATTGAAAAGTATGTGAATCTTGATGGTAAGCTTGATCGGTTGGAGGAGATTATGCAGCCTGAGGTTTACAGCAGGTCCTCAGAGCAACTGGGTTCTGCCATGCTGCAGCCTGCTGATGAAAAAAATTCGCATCCAAATAATCATGAGCAGCACGCTGACAACGAGGTGATATCATTGGTTGAAATGGAAAAAATGGCCATCAGTAAGGCTGTTCAGGTTTACAACCGAAACATGACCAAAGTAGCTTCAGCATTGGGGATTAGCCGTAATGCCTTGTACCAGAAGATTAAAAAGTACAACCTGCATATTTGAGACGACTCAGGGATTAGTGCGAAATGTAATTACTTTCCTTGGTTTTGTGATAGATGAATTTTTTCTTTCTTTTTACAGGCCCAAGATAGGTGTTGATTAGCCCTGCTCCAAAGAGAATAATACAGGCCATGAGGATGTGACTACCACTGTGGCTGTTCCAAAACCAGTTTTGCATTAAATCCAGGTAAATGGTATTATAAACAAAATGGCTGATGGGAAACTCCATCCTGGTAACAATAGAAACCAGCACATCTAACAGCAGGAAGACTACCATCATTGCAATGCTTATACTTGCCATTGCAATTACCACCAAGGTTTTCACAATGACAATGATGGTTTCGCGCGCATTGAGGTTTTGCAGCATATTATCAAAGCCGACCCTGTCGCTGGCAAACAGGACAAGCGTGAGAATAACAGCTGAAACCATTACAAATGAATCCCAGTTTCTCATTCTATGTTTGATATGTGTTTGTTTTGTTTGGATAATAATATACGGGAGTTGGTAGCTGAAGGTTATGGGTTTATGCAAAAAAATGTACGGAAAATTTTGATTTTCACAACCTAAGAGTCGTTTTAATGGGTTTTAAGTTTCTTGTTTGACTTTTTTCAACTAAATGAAAGACAAAAAGAACGTTAAAAACAAAAATATTCCTGACTTGTTTCCGGCATATATTAAGTTTCTTCAATTAACAGGCTGCAATACTGTCATTAAAAATGACAGTGTAATGAAAGATGACAGTATTGTGTAATTATTTATGACAGCTTTCCTGCTGGGGTAAAAATGAAGAATGTAGTGGTTTTGTTAGAGTGCTGGTAATGAGTATATAATAGTTTTTGGCACACAAATTGAAAACCATATGGCGTAACCGGACAAAATGTTCTTTAACTAGAGAAAAGGTCGTTTGAAGCTTAGTGAAATATCACACCACTCTCCGGTTACAGGTTGTTACTCGAACAACGTACTTCAAATATTCCCTTCTCTTCATGTGTGTTTTTGGTTTTGGTTTCCGGTAGTCCTGATATCCCCATTTCAAGACTACCGGTTTTTTTAACCCGCCATTTAATGGCTTTGGTTCACCAAATATGGGCAGATATTTTTACCTTTGAAAGTATCTCAGTAGCATTTGTTTATCCCGACCCAATATTCGAAATAGAAGGGGGTATAAATGTTTCCATTAAAAGAGGGTTAGATTCTTAATAGAAATAAATTGCTAAGTTTTTGATGGGGTTGTAAGTTACAAATAATATATACAGATAGGGTTTTACCCTGCAAACCCATATGAACCCTGATACCGGAAAGAGATGGTTTTGGTTCATTAGTAAGCGCTTTTGGCGGATATATAAGCATTATCAGTAAAGAGAAGATTTTTTACCAAAAAAAAATCTATGCAACAGCATTCCGATAATTCCTTCCAGCTACCAGCTGAAACCGCTAACCGGTTTCGTCTATACCAGCCTTTACTTCGCCTGTGGAAGTACAAAAATAAGGACACTCTGACTATTTCTATGATTTCAGAGTTCCTTGAAATTGCTCCCGAGATAGTTCAGAGGGATTTTTCTAACTGTCCTCAATGGGATAAAACCAGTGATGACTTTTTAAATGTGGATGCGCTCATTGATTGTATCGACTTATTGCTGGGTGAGAAAGAGTTTAAAGAAGCTGTATTAATAGGCATTGGTCGCCTGGGCACTTCGTTGTTAAAAAACGAATCTATTGCCGGCAGCGGGTTAAAAATTGTTGCTGCATTTGATATTGACCCGGATAAAGTGGGTAAAACCATGCATGGTATCAAGGTACAAAACATGGAAAAACTAGATAGTTTTGTTCAGCAAATGCACCTGAAAATGGCTATGATTGCAACTACTCCCGAGAACGCCATTGAAGCGGCCGAAAAAGCCATCCAAACTGGAATCCAGGTAATATGGAATTTTACTCCTGTAACTGTTCCTCCCCGCGAAGGTGTTGTAGTTCAAAATACAACATCCGCTGCTAAACTGGAAAATGACTACCAGAAAATTTTGGCCAGACTTTAAAAACAACCGGCAGTTTGGGGTGTTTTGCTTTTAGGTTTAATTAATCTTTAAGTGAAAGTTATATCAGAAACTCCTGGTTTATGATTAGAGAAATCTCCACAGAACGGATACCTATAAAATTGTGGTTACCCGATCCCGAAGAAGGAGCATTGACCCAGGCCAGAAACCTTGCCAATCTCCCCTTTGCTTTTGGACATGTGGCACTTATGCCCGATTGTCACCAGGGTTTTGGGATGCCTATTGGTGGGGTAGTTGCATTGCAGAATGTAATCATACCCAATGCGGTTGGTGTTGATATAGGTTGTGGAATGTGTGCTGTTAAAACCACGCTAACCCAGATATCTACTCCACAGCTTAAAGAAATTATGCACGATATTCGCCAGGCTGTTCCCCTGGGTTTTAAGCATCACAACCAACCACAGGATCACGGTCATATGCCCCAAGAGAGAAACCTTGAGCAGATGCCCATTGTGGCTCGGGAATATGAAAAAGCCCGCCATCAGGTGGGCACTTTGGGGGGAGGAAACCATTTTATTGAAATTCAAAAGGACATGGCAAATCATGTTTGGATCATGATTCATTCGGGTAGCAGGAATATAGGTAAGCAGGTGGCAGATCATTATAACCGTTTGGCCATTAAGCTCAACCAGCAATGGAAAAGCTCCATACCTAAGTCAGCTCAGTTGGCTTGGCTCCCTTTTGATTCTGATGAAGGGCAATCTTACTGGCGTGAAATGCAATATTGTGTTGATTTTGCCTTTGCTAACCGCAAGCTTATGATGGATCGTGTGATTGAAGTTATGCACCACCATTTCAAAGGCACATTAAATATGTTTCCAATGATCAATATCGCCCATAATTACGCATCCCGGGAAACCCACTTTGATAATAAACTGATTGTGCATCGAAAGGGTGCAACTTTGGCCAGTGAGGGTACCACAGGAATTATTCCCGGTAGTCAGGGTACCCATAGTTATATTGTTAAAGGGAAAGGCAATCCGGATAGTTTTAACAGTTGCTCGCATGGTGCTGGCCGGGTGATGGGGCGTAAACAGGCCCAAAAAACACTTGACCTGAAAAATGAGATTAAAAAATTAAATGAAAAGGGGATTATACATGCTATCCGTTCCAAAAGAGATTTGGATGAGGCGTCTTCAGCTTATAAAAACATTGATGTTGTCATGAGAAACCAGCAGGATCTGGTGGAAGTCCTGGCAGAACTCAAACCATTGGCAGTTGTGAAAGGATAGGGCATGAAAAAACCCGGCCATTCATCAGTGTTGAATGCCGGGTAAATTTTATGTGAGCAATTTTCAAATTTAATAAGAGCGGGCTTTAAGGGTTGCAAGTGAGGGGTATCTTTGTTGCAAAAAGTAATAACCACCAAACAAAACACCACTGTAAAACAGGTCACCCAGCATACTTACATGGTAAAAAGGAAGCCCCATTGTATAGGATTGGATTAACCCTGCCAGTGTTTGTGGATAAAATGGACTACCTGCCCATACAGCAAAGTTGGTGATTAGGAAAAAGATGGTGGAAGAAACAACCGCAGAACCGGCAACAGTATGAACTTTTATGTTTTTACCCAAAATGTTTCCGAGTAACACCACCAGGGCAAAACTTACATAAACAGGAATCATGAATCCATGAAAGCCAATTATCAGGTCACTGATAAATAAAGCAAACAGTGGCACAAAAAAAGCAAGCCATCTTTTACCCAAATGTGCTCCACCAAATAAAGCAATAGCAGCCAAAGGAGTAAAGTTGGGATAATGGGGCACAAGCCGCATAACTGCAGCAAATAAAATAATGCCTGCAATAATCATAAACCTGGGGGTAATTATTTCTTTCATGTTCATGGTACTATATGTTAAATTAGTTGTTTGATTCCGTTTAGCAAAGGGCAAAAATAAAAATCCTTTCAATGAATAACAACATAAAAAAAAATTTGTTTTGAACTTTATACCTGCTAGGGTTGACTGATTGTTTTAGTAATCTCTCATCCACAGCCCCAAAGACCATTTTGGCTTACTAAAAGAGTTTGCTGTTGGGAGGAAATTAATTATCAATTAATTCTATTCACCCATAACATTCCCTAATTATGACTCTCCTGAATAATATTTTTTGGTGGCAGCTTGCCGATATTTTTTTCTTTGTTTTTCACCTTGTCCTGGTTGTTTTTAACCTTTTAGGTTGGGTGTTCAAATCTTTAAGGAGGCTCCACCTTGTGGTGATTTCACTCACACTTGCTTCATGGTTTATTTTGGGCATCTGGTACGGCTGGGGGTATTGCCCTTTAACTGACTGGCACTGGGATATACTACGAGAACTAGGGGAGTATCAATTGCCACATTCTTATATCTCATATCTTGTTTTAAGGTTGACGGGTTATCTGCCACCTGCTGAACTGGTAGAGTATCTAACAGTGGGGTTGGCTTTGCTCGCGTTTATAATGTCTGTAAAAGTGAATTATTTCTCATCCCGTATTCGTTAATAGAAGGAGATGGAAGTTTTGGCTGGTATGTTAACTTGAGATAGTAAAGTAATCCACAATAATTTTTCTACACCTTTACAATAAAAATATATACTTTTGATCTAATAATATATCAATGCTCGCCCATGAATTATCCTGATTATTTAGAAAAAGACCCCCAGTTACAACCTTTTGCCAAAGCAATAACGGGAAGAATACAACGATTCACCAACAAAGAGGCAGAATTACTGGGGAATTTTAAATCCCTGGATAATTTTGCTGTTGGCTATCTCCATTTTGGGTTGCATAAACGGGGAAAATCCTGGGTAATGCGCGAGTGGGCACCCAATGCCACGCAGATTTATTTGCTTGGGGAGTTTTGCAACTGGCAACCCAGTGAAGAGTTTGCTTTTCAACGAAATGATAACGGGCAATGGAGTCTTACTTTACCACAGGATAATCTCAAGCATGGCGATCTTTATAAGCTGCACGTTTGTTGGAAAGGTGGCAGTGGTGACCGGATACCTGCCTGGGCTCAACGTGTAGTGCAGGATTCCCACACAAAATTGTTTTCGGCACAGGTTTGGGATCCCCCACAACCCTATTTGTGGAAAAACGAGCCCCCTGTCAGGGCCGAAAATTTTACACCATTGGTTTATGAGGCTCATGTGGGGATGGCCACTGAAGAATACAAGGTGGGAACCTATGAAGAGTTCCGTAGGAATGTACTTCCTGGGATCAAAGAATCAGGATATAATACCATCCAGCTGATGGCCATACAGGAGCATCCTTTTTATGGATCTTTTGGTTATCATGTAAGCAGCTTTTTTGCCCCCTCTTCACGCTTTGGTACTCCCGATGAGCTCAGGGCCTTAATTGATGACGCACACGGAATGGGTCTTTTTGTAATTATGGACATTGTGCATTCGCATGCGGTGAAAAATGAAGTGGAAGGGATTAGCCGGTATGACGGAACCTTGTACCAGTTTTTTCACCATGGGTCACGGGGTGATCACCCTGCATGGGACAGTCGTTGTTTTGATTATGGGAAAAACCAGGTATTACATTTTTTACTTTCTAATTGCAAATACTGGCTTGACCAATTTCAGTTTGATGGCTATCGGTTTGATGGTATCACTAGCATGTTGTATAACGATCATGGTCTGGGGAGCGCTTTTACTGACTACAGCCAATATTTTAACGGAAATCAGGATGATGATGCCATTGTCTATCTCAAATTGGCCAATAAACTAATACATCAGGTAAAACCGCATGCTATAACCGTAGCCGAAGAAATGAGCGGTATGCCTGGGCTGGCAACCCCGCAGCACAAAGGGGGGTATGGGTTTGATTACCGACTGGCAATGGGAATTCCTGACTTCTGGATAAAAAGCATTAAAGAAAGCAGGTTGGAGCACTGGCATGTGGGTGAAATGTTTCACCGGTTATCTGATAAACGACCCGATGAAAAAACCATTCATTATGCAGAATCGCACGACCAGGCATTGGTGGGGGATAAAACCATTATATTCAGGCTGATAGACAAGGATATGTATGATAGCATGCACGTGAATCATCAAAATATTGTGGTGGATAATGGCATTGCCCTGCATAAAATGATCAGATTGCTTACTTTGGCAACCACCGGTAATGGTTATTTGAACTTTATGGGCAATGAATTTGGACATCCCGAATGGATCGACTTCCCCGGAAGTCATAACAACTGGTCGTATCACTATGCCCGAAGACAGTGGAGTCTGATAAAAAGTGAACATTTAAAGTACAAATTCCTGAATCGATTTGATCAGGATATGATAAAGTTTTTCAAAGAAAGAAATGTTATAAATCTCCCGCTCCACTATCCGCGTGTACAAAACATCAGTGACCAAGTGCTGGTTTTTGAAAGAGGTAGTTATTTGTTTGTGTTCAATTTTAACCCGTTCCATTCTTATACGGATTATTCATTTGAAATGCCGGCTGTCAAATGTAAATATAAATTGGTACTGGACACTGATAAGGCTGAATTTGGTGGACAGCACAGGCAAAGCATCAATATGGTGCATCAAACATTTATGAACGCCGAGGACAATCGCGTGCTGAGCCTTTATATTCCCACACTGACAGGATTTGTCCTAGAAAAAATAAAAGACCAATGACTAAAACACTAAAACTTACCCGTAAGATAAAAGGGTCACCCGAGGAAGTTTATCGTGCCATTACAAACCCCTTTACCATTCAACTTTGGACCGATGAGCCAGCTGTGATGGAAGAAAAAGAAGGAACGGAGTTTTCTATTTTGGGAGGAGCCATATCCGGTAAAAACATAAGCTTTATACCTGGTAAACAGGTAAAGCAGTTATGGTTTTTTGGTGAAGATCATCCCGGATCGGAGGTAACCATTAACCTTGAAGCTGAAAAGAACCATACCCAGATGTTTGTTGAGCAGAAAGATATCCCTGAGGATTCTTTTGAAAATATTCGTCAGGGATGGTTAGATACTTACATCAAAGGGTTACGGGAGTTTTTTGAGGCATGATAAGTTTTTTGAGGATACCCTACAAATTAAAACAAAAGCAGGGTTGTGCCCACAAAGTTGTCTCTTTTACGGCTTAGATTTTATATAGATGTTGTTGCTGAAAAATTTTATGTAATTTTGCAAATATATATTTAGGAGGCAAGTATCTGTATTTCAATATTAGCAGTTGCCAAAAAGAAAACCAATCAAAATTATCAAACCATTATTAAACTCCATTAATCATGCTAAAAAGAATTGCATTGTTTGCCGTAGTTGGAATGATAGTTCTTTCCTGCGGCCAGGTATCAGAACAGAGTAGTGATGTAACCCAAATGAACCAAATCTCCGAACTGGTGTCTGAACCCCTGGGCTTTGATGAGCAAGAGGTCAGTTTTGAAGGAACTATCACCCATATTTGCCGTCACAGCGGCGATAAAATGCGTGTCAACCAACTGGATGATGCAGATTTCAGCATCATGGTCATGCTCAATGAGTTCCAAACACAAATCAACCCCGATTTTGAAGGGCGGCAGGTAAAAGTTGATGGTTTACTCAAAACCCAGGTTCGCAATATGGAAGAAATTGAGGACCATCAAGACCATGAACATGAAGGAGAAGAAGGACATGACTGCGCATCTACTCAAGAAGCTGTTAAAAGACTGGAAGAACGGGGAGTGACTCCAGACGTCATTGCTTATGTGGAAATGCAGAGTTTTGAGATTTTAGAAACTATGGAAAGTGAAACTAGTCAGCAAGAAGACACGGATGGTGAAGAGGATCAAACTATAGAGGTAGCTGATGTAGAATAATGGTTGCAAAAATGATTTGCAGTTTTAATGAACATAAAAAGGGGTATTCATTCTTGATGGATACCCCTTTCCTTTTTTAGCTAAAGCTTAACAAGGTTTTATACTGGCTTTGTATTGCCTGCCACGCTTATTTCATTGCATGTTCCGGATTTGTTCTTTAAAATCATCAATAATCTGGTAAACTTCTTTTTCAAATCTGATTCGCAATTTCTCTTCCTGTCGCAACCTTTGCTCGTAAATATCTATTTTTTTCTTAAGCTTGTTTGTTTCCATTTCATGTTCCTGGATAGCTTTAATACTCTGGGGCTTTTCCTGGTTGGAGACTGGGGCATTTTCTAATTGCTGTATCAAGTCTTGTTTTTGCTTTTTTAACTCCTCGGTTTCATTCTGAAGCTTTTGGTTTTCGTTTTGGGCATTTTTCTCCTGTTCAATTAACTTGGTAAGCTCCTCAGCAATCATTTTGTTTTTTTCTGTCAAATCTTCCAGGTTTGCCCTGGCTTCACTCAGCTGGTGTTCTAAAATGAGCAATTCACTGTCTGTTCTGTTATTTGTTACGTGGGTTTTGTCTGTTTGATTCTTGGGCAGTTGTTCGGCCTCCCGGTTTCGGAGTTGCTCTTCCAATTTTTGTTTTTCACTTTTTAGCTGAATGATTTTGATGTGGTTTTCACCCGCCTTTTTTTCATATTCTTCAATGGTCTTTCTTAATTCTTTGATTTCACTGGTGTCATTGGCAGCTGCAGATGGTTTTTTTGCCAGCTTTTCTTCCAGTTCTTTTATCTTTTTTTCGTAATGTTGTTTTTCATCCCGGGGAAGAATCGTTGATTGGGTTATTTTTTTCAGCTTTTTTATGCGTTTCACAAAAACAATGATTACAACAATTAAAACAATAATCAAAACACCCAGGCTGATAGTAACAATGGTACTGATGGTGCTAAGCTCTTCCTGTTGTCTTTTCAGTAAACTGTTTTCCCTTTCAAGTTCTTCGTAAAGCTGAGTCTTTTCAAGGTTGACATCCGATATGGAATCAAAATCATTGAGAACAACTCCCAGGTGTTCCTGTAGCAAAATATTGTCTGTTGCGATAATTCGGTTTTGCAAATCGAACACTAGTTGGTCTGTTTGTGGAGACTCACGTGTGGATGAAATAAGTTCTTCATACTGTCTTTGCATATCCTGTCTAACTTCCATAATGCTGTCAACAGCTTCATGGCTTTGAGCAGCAGTCCATTTGCTTATGGCTAAAATCAAAAGTATGATGCCTAAAGAGAGATAATTCTTCATCTGAACAATTTTTGGGTTTATATCTTGAAGGTAAAACGGTTTGCCTTCGATCTAAAACTGGTTTTGTGAAAGTGTATAGCTGGAAAAGGGTTAACTTTATAATTACTACGCGATGGAAATAAAAAAGTATTTATCAGGTCTTCAAATCTTTTTAAACAGACCCTGTTACTAAATGTAAGAACTTTAAAGTAAGTCATTCAACGATTTTAAACAACTTTTTTCGTTTTCATAAGCTCTGAAAGATCCTTTCAGAAACACATGTTTTTTAGCTTTGTAAAAATTTTCATTGCAAAACAGGAGTATTTATCAAGTAGTATTGCTTACTGTTGGTTTTTTGCTGATGAAAAATAATTTTAAATATACAAAAAATATTTATGCCCGTATCCAATAAATTTTATGAATTTCAGCAACAGGTCATAGGTTGTTTTCAAAGAGATTTGCCCGGCTTGGAATCACAGCTATTGATGGCGCCACCCAATCGTCGTGAGGAGATTGGTGATCCTGCCCGAAAAGCAAATGCCGTTCGCAGCAGTGTTTTGATACTTTTTTATGAGAAATCGGGAGAGCCTTATATTGTTTTTATAAAACGTCCTGAGTATAATGGGGTTCATAGTGGGCAGATAGCCTTTCCCGGTGGGCGATGGGAGCAAACCGATAAAAGTTTTTATCACACTGCATTGCGGGAAGCCCGTGAAGAAACAGGAATTTTACCTGAGCGGGTTCGTTTGGCAGGCAACCTGTCTGAACTGTATATTCCACCCAGCAATTATCTTGTAAGTCCTTTTGTTGGGTTTTATGAGGCTATTCCGGTTTTTCGGCCCGACCCCCTCGAAGTAGCCCAAATTCTGGAAATTCCTTTTGGTTTTTTTGTGAGCCCCACCTCGATAGAAAACGTGGAAATCCTTGCTGCAGGCAACCGACAGATTTATACCCCCTGTTTTAAATATCAGGGGCATATTATTTGGGGAGCTACAGCCATGATGCTAAATGAACTGCTTATACTGTGGAAATCTACCGGAAAGAATTAGGTGTTTTATCTGTGTTCTATATTAACTGTTTCATCTACTTTTGGAGTGTAATTAATTTATGTAGCTAAGTAAGAATTTTTGAGACATTATTAGGTAAGTGTTACCTGTAAATCATCCAAGACACAAAAAAAGAAGAAACTTATATTGAAACATTTTTAAAACTCAGATTATGAAAAAGATTAGCTTGTTTGTTTTGTCCTTTTTGCTGTTGCTTATATTTATGGCGCCTGCGCAATCTCAGTCAGATTCCCGCGTTCAGTCAGTGTTTTTGTATAATTTCACAAGACTGATTGCATGGCCTGCTGATTACCAGTCTGGTGACTTTATCGTAGCGGTATATGGCAACTCTCCTATGAATGATGAAGTGCAGGATATGGCCAATACCAAAAGAGCCGGAAGTCAAAATATTGTTGCAAAAAACTTTGGCTCAGTGGATGAGATTTCAAAATGCCACATTTTGTATATCGATTCCAGGTATTCACGCAATGTCAGTGATATTGTTGCTGCATTGAAAGCTCAAAACATCAACGCACTGGTAGTAACCGATACACGCAATGGTATTCGCGATGGTGCTGTAATAAATTTTACGGTAGAGGCCAACCGGCAAAGATTTGAACTAAGCCAAAGCAATGCCCAGGCCATGGGGCTTAACCCGGGGGGGGAAATTTCACGACTTGCCATATCAGCCGATTAAGAAAACCCCTTTTTTAAGTGATTTTCTTAAACTTTTTCCCAAAGTAAGAACTATTTTTGTAATTTTATTTCCAATTAACAGGAATACGTATATGATATTATAAAATACTTGTAGATGAAGTTAACCATAGGGAAAAAACTCAGTATTGGATTTACCATCCTGCTGCTGTTCTTTATTATAAGCATTTCGGTTATTTATGCTACACTCAACAGTGTACAAAATGTAAATTACAGAAATAGTGAAATTTATGCTCCGTCCATGAACCTGCTTATGGAATTTAAAAACCAGGTGATTGAGTCGGAAAAATTGATTGGTACCTGGATATTTATCCAAAGCATTGATGATACCCCCGATAAAAACCGGCTAAGGGAGCTGATTAGTGAGGATTTTCCTGAAATCAGGGAAGAGCTTCTGTCCATTTCGCAAAACTGGAATGAGGCAGAAAGAGACTCTCTACGAGATATTTTTGATCATACGGATGATCTTTTTGAAACCTATTCTTTTGTAATGGGTGAACTGACTGATTTTGCCAGCTATGATGATCCTATGGTGATTTTCGAAATCCGGCCTATGATGGAGCAGGGAGGTGCTATTGTAAGAAACACCGCCCAGTTGGTTGAAAAGCTCGATAACCTTCTTGAAACACAGCAGAATATTGTTGAAGAAGGCCAAAGAAACATGGAAACTACCCTGGACAGGTTTGGCACACTAAGTTTCTTGCTGGGTGTGGTTATTGTGATAGGTGGTATTATTATTGCCATCGTGTTTATCAGGATGATAACCAAACCCGTTGTCTCCTTGCGCAACGTTCTGAATAAAATGGGGCAGGGGATACTACCTGAGCACAAAACCGAAAATAGGGGTGATGAAATTGGTGACATGAGTCAGGCACTGAATTATCTCATCGATGGCTTAAAAGAAAAGGCTGAGTTTGCAGAGCAGATAGGGCAAGGCAACTTTGCCCATGAATTTAAGCCCCTTAGTGATGAAGATACCTTGGGCAACTCCCTCATAGAGATGCGACAAAGCCTTAAAAATGCTAAAGATGAGGAAGAGAAGAGAAAGATTGAGGATGAAAAGCGAAACTGGGCTACCCAGGGTGTTGCAAAGTTTGCAGAACTCCTGCGACAAAACAATGATGATTTGCAGGATCTTTCTTTCAGTATCATCAAAAACCTGGTAAACTACCTGGAGGCTAACCAGGGTGGGTTTTTTATTTTAAACCAGGAGGACAAGGATGATGAGCATCTGGAACTTACTTCTTGTTATGCTTATGAAAGAAGGAAGTTTTTGAAAAAGAAAATCTTAAAAGGGGAGGGACTGGTAGGAACCTGCCTGCAGGAGGGAGAAACCATTTTTCTTACTGATGTGCCCGATAGCTATATCAATATCACTTCCGGCCTGGGAGATTCTAACCCGCGCTGTATTTTGATAGTACCTCTGAAACTTAACGAGCATATTTTCGGCGTCATTGAAATAGCTTCCTTTAATGTTTTAGAGAAGCACCATATCGATTTTGTGGAGAAAGTAGCCGAATCAATTGCTTCTACGATTTCTACTGTTAAAATTAATATTCGTACCACCGAACTTTTACACCAATCCCAGGAACAAAGTGAGGAAATGCGTGCTCAAGAGGAGGAGATGCGCCAAAATATGGAAGAAATGCATGCCACCCAGGAAGAAATGGAGCGCAAAGAAATTGAAAGTGATGGATTTTTCGAAGCGATAAACAGTACGGTTCCCTTTATGGAGCTGACAGTTGACTGTATTGTCAAAAAGCTCAATCCTGAACTTGAACGTTTGACCCTTTATTCGGGGCAGGAAACCGAAGGAATGGATTTCTATAAAATGTTTGATAAAAATCACGCTGAAAGCCAGGGGATGGTCAATATTAAAGATGATCTGAGCAGCGGAAATGCCGTTTCAGGAGAATTTAAAATTTTGAAAAGCGATGGTACATCATTAAAGGTAAAAGGAGGGTTCAAGCATATTCTTAATAAGTTTGGTTCACCCATCAAGATACTCTTTATTGTTCAAAAAGTTCTTTCCTGATACATTTAAACCGGAAAACTTCCGGTTTTTTTATAGTAAATGTTTGGTTTTTGAGGATGCATCATGCAAGCATAGCTTCTTGTTAGCTTAAAGCTGCATACCCAATCATTTATTTAAAATTTTGACAGGTCTTACATCAAGGTTTATAAATTATAACCCGCTACACTTTTAAAAAACTTGATACCTATGCGTTACATTAGGGATATGCGTCTAAGAGAAAAAATGTTGTTTTTTGTTTTATCCATGACCCTCCTCATATACCTGTTTTCTTTGGGGTATATTACCTCTATCATGAGAAACAAGTCATTTAATGACGCCGAACAACTTGCACAAACACAGGCACGTGAATATGCCAATGAAGTAAAAACTGAGTTAAACTATGACTTTGACTTGTCACGGGGTCTGGGCTGGGCATTACAAAATTTTCCCGATATCCCTGAGGAGATTTTTGATGATTATACCTCCGATTTACTTTTTGAGTTTTTGGATAGAAATCCCAACTTTTTTTCGGTTTGGGTAAGCTTTGAGCTTAACTCCCTTTTGCCGGATTGGAATCTGCCCTATGGTAGAGTACGAAAAACCTGGCTGAGAGAAAATGGAAGAATGATCTTTCAACAAGATACCCTCAATACTGATGGTGACGATCCGGGAAGCCTTTATGCTGTTATCAAACAAAACATGGAGGAGGTAATAACTGATCCCTACTGGTATAGCTATACAGGTGATGAGGCTGATCAGGTAATGGAAGTTAGCCCGGCCATACCTATTGTTATCAACGACCAGTTTGCCGGATTGGCGGGGTCGGATATTATTTTGGAAAGATTCCAGGATTTAATTATGGAGCTTGAGCCCTTTGGGGTAGGATACGCGTATTTGTTGGCCAATGACGGCACTTATGTGGCACACCCCAATGAAGATTTACTGGGTGAAAAAATTCATGAAGTAAGAGAGACGTATACTTTCGAATTCGATATGCAGGAAGCCATCAGGGTGGGCAACTTTACTTCACATTATTCCCACAATGATGATTTGGGGGAAGAAGCCTTTATGGCATATGCCCCGATTTTTATTGGTGATACGGACGCCCCATGGTCTTTTGCAATTGCCGTACCTCGCAGTTATATCGTGGCTGAAGCCAATCATATTTTTTATCGATCGTTAATTGTGGCCATTGTTGGTCTTTTGATACTAACTTATATCATTTTTGTAATAGCAGGTAATATTGCCAAGCCTCTTTCTGTTACTACCAAAACCATAGAAAGAATTGCACTGGGTGATATCGAAAAAACCAAACCCCTCCAGATAAAAGGGAATGACGAGGTGGGAGAAATGTCCTCTGCTTTGAATAAACTTTTAAAGGGATTGAAAGATACAGCTTCATTTGCCCAAAATATTGGTCGGGGTGAGCTGGATGTTGATTTTGAAAAACTTAGCAACAAGGATGTGCTGGGTTCGGCATTGCTTGATATGCGCGATAGCCTTAAAAAAGCCAGGGATGAACAAAAAGAACGACAAATTGAAGAAGACAAACGAAACTGGGTAACACAGGGGCAGGCCAAATTTGCCGACATTTTGCGCCAGGATAATGATGACATGGAAGTGCTCTCTTTTAATGTAATCAAAAATCTGGTGAAATATGTGGAAGCCAACCAGGGTGGACTCTTTATCCTTAATGATGAAGACAAAAATGATCCTTACCTGGAGCTTGTTGCTTGTTATGCTTATGACCGCAAAAAATATGTTACCCGAAAGATTCAACCCGGTGAAGGTTTGGTAGGTGCCTGCTACCTGGAAAAGAAACCCGTTTTTCTCACCCAGGTGCCGCAGGATTACATATACATTACCTCGGGTCTGGGAGATGAAAATCCCGACTGCATATTGCTGGTTCCCGTTTTGCTCAATGAGGAGGTTTATGGTGTTATCGAACTGGCCGCCTTTAAAGAGTTTGAAAAGCATGTAGTAAGTTTCATTGAAAAAGTTGCTGAAAATATTGCAAGTACTATTTCTACCGTGAAAATAAATATTAGAACGGCCCAGCTGCTTGAGCAATCTCAGCAACAAGCTGAAGAGATGAGAGCGCAAGAAGAAGAGATGCGACAAAACATGGAAGAGATGCACGCCACACAGGAAGAGATGCAGCGCAAAGATAGTGAGCTTCTTCAGCATGTTGAAACATCAGAGAGCATTTTTTGTGTGATGGAATACGATAAGGACGGAATCATTCAAAAGGTTAACAACAACTACGAACAGGCTTCGGGATACTCTAAAGAGGAGCTAAAAGGCCAGCACCACTCCGTTTTATTTGATAACCAAGACTGGAAAAACGCCGAAAACTATAAAATGTACTGGAATAATATTAAACAAGGCATTCCAGTTAAGGGAACCTGGAAAAGAACCCGCAAAGATGGAGAATATTTTGTTTTAAAGGGTGCTAGTAAAGCGGTATTGGATGAGCAGAGTAATATTGTGAAAATCATTGAAATTTCAATTGATATAACTGATGTGGCATTCAAAAAATAAAATGTTTCGCTGTTGCTATTAATGATTTTGTATCTTTACATTTGTATTTTGTTTAACCATCTGCTTTAACCAGTTAGAGTATTGTTTTATCTTTATTTTCTTTATGCCTACTTATAAGTATATTAAAAATTAATGATGTAAGTGTCTAATAAGGAATGATTTTGGAATGAATAAAAAGCAGGGTGGATTCAGATTTCAATTTTTAAAACCTCAAAAACAAACATTATGAGAGCAATGAGAGTAATTTTTTTGTTTGCCACAGCAGTTTTAGTTTTTAATGCATGCAAGACAGAACTGGGGCCAGAGCAAACCACCGAAAGATTTATGAATCATTTGGCGCAACAAGAGTATGATAAAGCTGCTGAATATGCAACCGAATCCACTATGCGTTTTATTGAAATGATGGAAGCTCTGCAATCTTTGGGTGGAGAGTTTATGGATGATGAGGAAATAGAGCTCCTGAGAGCTGCAGACATTGATTGTGAAGTGGATAATGATACAGCAATTTGTCGTTTTGAAGAAGATGACGAAATGGCTGAGGTTAATCTTTTGAAAAAGCAGGGAGTTTGGCTGGTGGACATGCAAAAGGATACACCCTTTGATGAAATGGACTGGGATGAAGATGCTGACTGGGAAACAGATGCCGACTGGGATTAAGTTAACCGGTGTTTATATATGTTTGCACCCGCTATAGTTAGTGCTTTGTGGAACATTTCAACGTAATAATATTCAAGCCCTGAAGGTTGATTAATCTTCAGGGCTTTTGTCGGTTAGTAGCCTGGCAGATAGTTATATGTGATATTTTTTAATTTTCTGATGAAAGCTTTGCGGATATATTTAGTCATTGGGATTTTGTGTGTTGTTTTCATTGCTTGCCAGTCAGGCAAGCCTGGAGAGCAAAACACCGGGCATACTGTTTATCAGTTAAGCTCCATCGAAAAGAGCAGGTTAAAGGAAGGTGATATCATTCTCAGGCAGGGTTATGGATTTGTTAGTAACTCCATAGTTAAATTACTATCGGAAGATATCCCCCTCTCGCATGTAGGGATTATTGTTAATAATGAAAGGCAGGAATTTTCTGTTATACATTCATTATCACAACGGGTATCCGACAAGGATGGCATTCAGCAGGAAAGCCTGGAGATGTTTGTGAGAAACAGCAGACCCGGCTCTTTGGTTGTTGTACGCTATAAGCCAGCGGCCAGCAATACCCAACTCCAACAAAGTATTTCTTTCTCAGCCACGTCCTATCTTGAACAAAATATTCCCTTTGATTACGGCTTTGACCTGGATGATGCTTCAAAGTTTTATTGCTCCGAGTTGGTTGCCAGGGTATTGTCGGATGTGTTTGGCCAAAAGGTTTTCGATAGCATGTATCCTGATGAAAAGACTATAATGGAGAAACTTAGGTTTGAAATTTTTCTGAACCCCCGGTTTTTTGAGGTGATTATCAATCACCAGACAGCGGTTTAACTCCCATAAGACGTTAAAGTCTTTGGAGTATTCCTCCGAAATCAAAGCCTTTAAACGGTTAAAAAGAATTTCAGAGAAACCAAACACTTTCCTGTATTGTGCAATAGGTCGTCCAGGTTTCAATGTAATGAACGCATGCCAAAAATACCATAAAGCTATAAGGGGCCGAAAACCCCTTCCTGTTAGAACTGCAGCGCTTTTTTATAAGCATCCAAGCATCTTTGCCGTGCATACTTATGATCTACTATTGGCTTTGGGTAGTTCAGGGAGTTTAATCTGGGGGCCCACTTTTTAATGTACATCCCTTGAGGATCAAATTTTTTCTGTTGTGCCTGGGGATTAAATATTCTGAAGTAGGGTGCAGCGTCGCAGCCGGAGCCTGCACTCCACTGCCAACCCCCATTGTTGCTCGAGAGCTCATAATCCAGTAATTTTTCTGCAAACCAGGCCTCACCCCAGCGCCAGTCAATAAGTAAGTGCTTGGTCAGAAAGCTGGCTGTAACCATCCTTACCCGGTTGTGCATATAACCCGTTTGAGCCAGTTCACGCATTCCGGCATCCACCAGTGGATAGCCTGTTTCTCCTTCTTTCCAGCGTTGAAAATCATCTTCATCATTGCGCCATTCAATATTGTCATATTGGGGTTTGAAGGACTTGTGAACGACCTGGGGATAGTGCCCTAAAATCATCGCATAAAATTCGCGCCAGAGCAATTCGTTAAAATAGGTTTCATTGTTTTTGAGTGCATGCCTTGCCAACTGGCGAATACTTATGGTACCAAAACGCAGGTGCATCCCATACCGGGTAGTCCCGTCCATAGCAGGATAGTCGCGTGTTTTTTCGTAGGCTGTAATGATGGATTCTTTTCCATGGCTGGGGGGGAAATCTACTCCTGTGGTTCGGAAACCAAGTGAACGCAGCGAAGGGAATTCAGTCTCGCCTGGGGATAAAAATTTCTCGATATGCTTTTCTGAGGGATAATACTCAAGGTGTTGCTTACTGATAATTTCACGGCTTTTTTTACTGTAAGGTGTGAACACAAGGTAAGGAGAGTTGTCTTTTTTGAGCACTGCTTCTTTGTCAAATAGCAGGTGATCGATAAATGTGTAGAAATCAATTTGCTGCTTTTTGAGCAGGTTTTGTATTATTTCGTCCCTTTTGATTCCGTAGGGCTCATGATCTCTCCCTGCATATACCTTTTGGATGGCGTATTCATTGACAAGTTTTGTCAAAACTTCTGATGGCTTTCCCTTGACTACCAGTAATTTTCTGTTTCTAATCCGTAAAGCCTTGTCAATGTTCTGTAGTTTTTCGTGGATAAACTCCACACGTGCATCATTGGGTGGCAAGTGGTCAATAATGTCAGTGTCAAAAATAAAAAGAGGAATAACGTGTTTGTTGTTTGTTAATGCCTGAAACAATGCTTTGTTATCTTCCAGGCGCAAATCACGGCGAAACCAGAAAAGGGCGGAGGGAGTGTTTTTCATACTCTTCAATCATGAATTTGTTTTCACTGTATTAACACCTTTCCCGGAAATTGGTTTGTCAATGACTTGATTTTTTAGGGGCTTGTTGATGATACATGTGGAACTTATCTTTATACAGGGCATTATAAAAAAAGCCGGCTGTGGTTAATAAGCCGGCTTTCCGCGATCAAAACAACATAGGCATTATGGTTATTTACTGCTTTGAATTTGGGTTGTAAGTTAATTTCTAGCAATTAGTTACATGATGCAAACAATGGGTTTGTAAACTCTTCTTTTTTGTAAAGTCCATAATACTATACCTTTTAAGTGTAATAACTATGCCATATTTTCGCAATTTCACAATTTGTTGTATACCATTTTGCTTACCAGGGAGTTAATTTATTGGAAGGTGTCTTATTTAATGTGGCATTTATTGCAAAGTGTGTAATTATTTTCATACTATGTGTAATTAATCGACAAGTATTCGCACGATAAATTAATATTCCGATGGCTAAGTGGATGTTTATTAATAGGAAGGGTTACATGCTAATAATCAGGCAAACAATTTGTATTTTTGGTAAACCGGATTTTTTTGAATAGAAATTGTTGAGCTCTCTGAAAATTTAAACCCTTTTAAGCAGCGGGTTTTACTAATTTACCAACCGGGGGTATACAACCTATTTGTTATTGGTTTTTATCTGGAAAGAACCTTCACCAGCACCATTGTTTCACAAACTTCACACCTATGAAGAGCAAGATGAAAGGCGAGAAGAACATCAAAATTAAAGTTTTTGTAAGTTATGCGGTAATTGTCATTCTGATCTCTGCGATCCTGTATTTTACTTTTGATAGTTTTCAAAAACTGACCCGCTCAACTGACACCCTTGCAAAGCCCAATGCCCGCATAGGATTGCTGCACGATATTATTTCATCCATATACAATGCCGAAAGCCATATCCGGTCTTATTCACTCAATGATGAAGAGCGTTACCTGGAAGACTATTTTAATGAGCTTTCAACCATTAATGAAAAAGTCGATTCTTTATACTTGCTGGCCCAGGGAGATGAATTTATTATTCAAACCATTGACTCTATTAATGCCGAATTGCTGAGCAAAACAGAACTGCTCGACCAGTTCATGCAGGTAAAAAAGATGAATCAGGGGTCGGCTTTTTACGAGCAGGCATTGAATGAAATATTGCAGGCTACCCAGGAAGAGAGCAGAGTGAAAGAGATTACCCATCAGAGTGTTATTTCTGATTTGCCACCCCAGGAGAAAGAGCAACAAACCCAAGAAGATATAGCACAGGAAAAAGATAATTTTTTTACCCGGATAAGAAACTTTTTTACCGGTGGCAGTAGTGAAGATAGCTCCGACGATGAGGAACAATTACAAGAAAGTGATGAACGGGTTGCACGTGAAGTTCTTCACCAAATCCAGACAGATTCTATCATAACGGTATACAGGGATACCGAGGAGTTGATGAGGGATATTGAAGTTACCATGATGAATATGATGAACTCCATGCTGAAAAGAGAACAAAACATTCGGAGGATGGAAAACAATATTTTGATTGAAGACAAAAAAGTGATGGACCGGATTTGGGAATATATTACCATCCTGGAAGAGTACGAAAGTGCTAATGCCCTGAAAGAAGCTGAGCGGGCGCATGCTACTGTTCAAATCACCACGGAAAAAATCTTTATAATTGTAGTTGTATCTCTCCTGACTTTATTGCTGTTTTCGTGGTTGTTTGTAAATGATGTGAATAAAAGTCGTTTTTTGAAAAGACAGCTTATCAGGGAAAAAGCGAGGGCGGAGGATTTGCTGCAGGTGAAACAGCGTTTTATGGCTAACATCAGCCATGAAATACGTACTCCCCTCAATAGTATTGTTGGCTTTTCAGATCAGTTGCGTAAGGAAAACCTTAAATCGCGGAGCCGCAAATTTGTGGACGCCGTCAGCCAGTCTTCTTATCATTTATTGCAAATTGTGAATGATATTCTTGACTTTTCCAAAATGGAGGCCGGCAAAATTTCACTGAATAGGGTGCCTTTTAACATGAACGTAATATTGGAGGAAGTGCATGCATCATTAGCCGTCATCGCCGGGGAGAAGAATATTTCTTTTGAGATGGATTCCAGTGAACTGAATAACCCAAACAGGATGGGAGACCCTTTACGTATTAAGCAAATTATATTGAATATTTCCTTCAATGCCATCAAGTTTACCCATCAAGGGTTTGTTAAAATTCACGTAAGTGATTCCGACCCTGAGACAGATAGTGGACAAAATCCTGTCAAAATAAGGGTCAGTGACTCAGGTATTGGTATTGCTGAAGATGCCCAAAAGCGTATTTTTGAAGAATTTGCCCAGGGTGATACCCAGGCTAGCAGAAACTATGGAGGGACGGGCCTGGGGTTGTCTATCAGCAAAAAACTGGTAGAACTCATGCAGGGTACCATCAGTGTGTCCAGCCAACAGGGTAAGGGGTCGGTTTTTTGTGTTGATTTGCCGATGAAGGTATCCGAGCAACCGGTGGAGCCTGAAAAAGCTGTTCCTGTTGCCATACAATCTGGTACTGTTGCCCGCATATTGCTGGTGGATGATGACAGGCTCAATCGCATGCTGTTTCAATCCCTTTTCAGCTCTTATGAAGGAATTACCATTACAGAGGCGAAGGATGCATCGCAGGGGTTTCAGTATCTCAAATCGCAGCAATTTGATCTGATTATTACCGATATTCAGATGCCCGGTACCACTGGTATAGAGATGGCTAAGCAGTTTAGATCCCATGCAGGTGAGCTGAACGACCGCACCCCCTGGCTTGCCTGTACAGCTGATATTACACCTGAAACTTTACAGGAGATAAAAGAAAATGGCATGGAAGATTACTTGCAAAAGCCACTGGATGAAGATATTTTGCTCAAAAAAGTAATGGAATTATTGCATCATTTTCGTCCGGATGATTTTGTTTTTCAAAATCAGCCACAAGCTACTCCTTCATCTCTCAAAGAACTACCTGTAAGGGAAAAGGATTATAGCCTGGAAGGATTAAAAGCTTTCACCGGGAATGATCCCGAAGCACTGAGGACAGTGATAGAAACTTTTACGCAAGATACAAAAGAACACCTTGCTAAATTGGAAAACAGTGCTAAGAGGGTCAACCGGCAGGAGGTAAAGCAAGTTGTACACAATATGAGCAATATGTTTGGCCTGTTAAAGGCCCAAAAGGTTATGACTCATCTCAGAGAAACGGATGTCCTGCTACAGGGAAGTTTTTCAGAAAAACAATGGAAAGCAACGATGCACAACCTGGTGGATTCCACTGAAAAATTAATAGAATCACTAAGCACGGATATGGAAATATTTACAGAGCCTGATACACTGAACAGCAAGGATTAGTGACTGCTAGTCAAGGGATATGCCGTATAATTTGAGTTTGTTATAGAGGGTTCGACGATCGATATTCAAAATCCTTGCTGCTTTTGATTTGTTGTACTTTGTTTTTTGCAAGGTAGCCAGGATGATTTCTTTTTCTGTTTTTCCTGTTTGGCTTTTCAGGTTATTTTTTTGCTCATTGTTTTCGGAGTCCTGGTTTATTACCGAGGCAAATACAATTTCCTGGGGCAGTGCATTTTTATCCAGTGTTTCACCCTTTGACAGCAGCACAGCACGCTTTATTACATTTTTTATCTCCCTGATGTTGCCCGGCCAGGAGTAGTTCAAGAGTATATTCATCAGGTTTTCAGGGATGGTGGTTATATTTCGATCTAACTCTTCATTGGCTATTTCAAGAAAGTAGTTGACAAATGATTCAATGTCCTCCTTTCGTTCCCTGAGTGGCGGAACAATTATACTGAACTCGTTGATCCTGTGGTATAAATCTTCCCGGAAATTTCCTCTCTTTACCTCCTGTAGCAGGTCATCATTGGTGGCTGTGAGGATTCTCACATCAATGGGTATGTCTTTGTTGCTTCCTATTTTTCTTATTTGTCTTTCCTGTATGGCACGAAGCAGTTTTACTTGTATATCGTAGGTCAGGTTGCCGATTTCATCCAGGAAAATGGTTCCTTTATTAGCTGCTTCAAACTGGCCTGTTTTGTCCTGGATGGCACTGGTGAAAGAACCTTTGAGGTGTCCAAAAAACTCACTTCCTGCCAGTTCATGAGAGAGAGCCCCGCAGTCTACGGCCACAAAAGGTTTTTCGCTACGTTTGCTGTTTTCGTGTATTTTACGGGCAATGTATTCCTTCCCGGTGCCACTTTCTCCCTGTATGATAACCGACAGATCTGTGGAGGCTACCAGTTTTATATGTTCGTGGATTACACGTGATTGATGGCTTTGGGTTTCCAGGTAACCTAATTTTTGTGCCCGGTTAGAGGAAAAACTATTTTGTTGGGATGACTGGCTAATAGAATCTGAGGATATATTCTTAAGTCCTTTTTCAATACAGTTCAACAGTTCGTCAGGATTAACCGGTTTAGCCACGTACTCAAAAGCTCCGAACTTAATAGCCTGCACGGCCATACGGATATCAGCATATGCCGTCATCAGGATAACCAAAGTCTTAGGGGACTTCTCACGGATGATTTTCAGCAGCGAAATCCCATCTTTATCCGGCAACCTGAAGTCTGTTAATATTACATCGTAGGGGGTGTTGGTAAATTTCTCCAACGCTTTTTGAGCTGTGTAGGCTACCTCCACCTGAAAATTCTGCCGGTTTAAAAATGTTTTTAGGGTAACACTAAAGCTCACATCATCATCTACAATTAATAATCTCCTCATACAAGTAAAGTCAATGTTTAAAAGTTTTTCATTTGGAAAACGCTTGTCTGGTAAAGCAATTGTGTATAAAAAAACCTGAAAGTTTTCAAGAGGCATTCCGGCTGTGGATATTGTTACAAATATAACTTTTATTATGATTACTTTCACAGGCAAAACTTTGGAATGGATTGCTGAAACCCTCCTTGTCATACCCATAAAAAAAGCTATCCGGATTAACCGGATAGCCATGGATTTAAAGATTACAGGTTAGGGTAATGGGGTTATTCTATGGTTACTACCAGGTAGCGGGTATTGCTCCAAAATTTTTCAGGATCTTCAATGAAAATCATGGATGCATCTTTATCTTCTTTGGACTCAATGATATAGCTGCCTTCAGGATGAAGACTCAAAAGGCTTGGATGCTGGCCGGGGATGTAGACGTTTTCAATTTGGGTGATATCCACCTTATTAAAATATTCATCATTAATATTGGAGCTTAATACAGTGGTGCGTCCCAGGCCTAAAAAGCCTCCCTTTCTGTCAATGATTTCCCTGTCTTGTAATTCATCCGGTGTGCCAAATACATAGTAAGCAGCATTGAGTTGCTCGGTTTTTTCTTCTATCTCCTGGATCTTTTGGTTGTTTTCTTCCTCCAGCTGGTGTACCGTAGCCGTTAGGTTTTCATTGGTAATATTTAATTGTTCCATGTTCTCATGAAGTAAACTTATTTCTGTCACTTTTACTTCAATTTCGTCCTTAAGACTACTAATCAGGGTTTCAAACTCCTCGACTCTAATATCAGCATCGCGTATTTGCTGGTTGAGTGCTGCCAGCCTGCGGCGATTATCATCCATAAGCTCACTAATTAAATCCAAATCGGATTCAATCTGTGCATGCATATCCTCCTCAAGGGTTTCTTTGTCGCGAGTCTCCTCAGAAATGAGATTTTGCCGCACCTTAATCTCATTCAGGTTTTCCCTGATTTGGCTCATAGACTCAACGAACCCGCGTAAGCTTGAATCCTTTTCGTTGGCCTTTTGATTAAGTATATGAATCTCTTCAGTGAGCTGGGCTATTTTATCCTCCTGTTGCTCCAGCTGTTTTTGGTTACAGGAAGCCAGGATCAGTAGTCCCAACACCAGTGCTGTTATTCTCAAATATTTCTTCATAATCATAAGTTTTTGGGGGTTCACTTAGGATGCTGGAGAATAATTGTGCCAAATATTTTATTAATGAGAAGGAATCCCGGAAAGCATTTAATATCAGCAACCTAAGAGGTCGGCCTTTGTTTTTGTACCATTTACATAACCTTATTTTTGTAAACTTTTTTTCACAACATTGCACATTTTGTGGTTTTTTCTTTTTAAGAACAATGAGTAAGGGCCCCCGGCAACCATTTAGGAGCAACCCAATGTTGAATCACCCGAAGTTATGGCATGCTGCTAAACGAAAATTATAACTGTGTCAATAAGAAAGGTTTGGTCTGAGCAGCTTTTCCGCTTCTTCAAGGGTTATTGATTTTTTGCGGGCATAGATGGCCACCTGTTCATGGGTAACCTTGCCCAGGTTGAAGTAGCGGGAGAGGGGGTGGGCAAAGTACCACCCTGAGACAGATGCGCCGGGAAACATGCTGAAGTTTTCGGTTAGATTTGTACCTGTATTTTGTTGCGCATTGAGCAGTTCAAAAAGTTTTACCTTCTCACTGTGTTCGGGACAAGCCGGATAGCCAACTGCCGGGCGGATGCCCTCATAGCGTTCCTTTAACAAATCTGGCAGGCTGAGATTTTCCCGGGTGTCGTATCCCCAAATCTTTTTGCGAACATCTTCGTGCAGGACTTCCGCAAAAGCTTCAGCCAGCCGATCGGCCAGCATTTTAGTCATGATACTGTTGTAGTCGTCTTTTTCTTGCTTAAATTGAGCCGCAAGCTCATCCGCTCCATGGATGCTTACCACAAAAGCACCCATATAATCGGCAACACCCGTTTCTTTGGGAGCAATATAGTCGGCCAGGGAAAGGTTATACCTGCCGGGTTGTTCCTGTATTTGCTGGATACGTAAGAAGTTGAAACGCAATATTTCGGATTTCCGTTTCTCATTTTCATAAACAATCACATCTTCATTTTCACTGTTTGCAGGGAATATACCCACAGCTCCCTTTGCATGGAGTAAATGCTCATCATGGATCTTTTTCAGCAGGTCGCGGGCATCGTCAAGAAGTTTCCTGGCTTCGTTCCCTTTCAGCGGGTCATCTAATATTTCTGGATACTTACCTTTCAACTCCCACCCATAGAAAAAGAAAGTCCAGTCAATATACTCGGAAAGCATCTCAATGGTGTAATGGTTGAACAGGTGAATGCCTGGCTGTTCAGGTGGTGAAATATTTGCCTTCTCCACCTGATAAGGAAAAGGGTTCTCCCGCGCCTGTGCCATGGAAAGATATTGTTTTTGGGCATTTCGTTTTTCATACTCAGATACCACTTTATGATGATGCGCATTGTTTTCAGCAAGGAACGTTTTTTTGTCCTTTGACAGCAGAGCGTTACACACCATGGCAGCCCTTGAGGCATCTTTCACATGGATGATGCCATGGTCATAAGCAGGGGCTATTTTAACGGCAGTGTGTAAAATACTGGTTGTAGCACCACCAATCAAAAGAGGAATGTTAAAATTCTCCTTTCTCATCTCACCGGCCACATGCACCATTTCATCCAGAGAAGGTGTTATTAATCCACTTAATCCTATAATATCAACTTGTTCGTCAATGGCTGTTTGCAGAATCTTTTCGGCAGGAACCATTACTCCCAGGTCTTTAACTTCAAAACCATTGCAAGCCAGGACAACTCCCACAATATTTTTTCCAATATCGTGTACATCGCCCTTTACTGTGGCCAAAAGCACTTTGCCTGCTGTGGAAATGTCGCCGTGTTTGTTTTTTTCTTCCTCAATGAACGGGGTAAGGTATCCCACAGCTTTTTTCATTACACGGGCACTTTTAACCACTTGTGGGAGGAACATTTTTCCTGAACCAAACAAGTCACCCACCTTGTTCATTCCCTCCATCAAGGGACCTTCAATTACTTCAAGGGCTTTGGGCAATTGCTGCCGCATATCTTCCACATCCTCGATGATATATTGGTCCCTTCCTTTTACCAGCGCATGTGAAAGTCTTTCGCTGGTGGCAAGTTCACGCCAGGCATCCTGGTTCTTTTCCTGTTTGCTTTCCTCTTGCTGGTCTTTCACCTTTTCTGCATATAAAAGCAGTCGCTCAGTGGCATCTTTTCGCCTGAAAAGGATAGCATCCTCAACAAGTCGCAGCAGCTCACGAGGTATTTCATCATACACCTGTAGCAGCGAAGGATTTACAATGCCCATATCCATGCCTGCTTTGATGGCATGATACAAAAAGGCCGAATGCAATGCTTCCCTGATAAGATGATTGCCCCGGAAAGAGAATGACAGGTTGCTCACCCCTCCACTTATATGTATACCGGGTAGGTTTTTTTTGATCCATTGGCAGGCACGTATAAAATCCAGTGCATAGGTATTGTGCTCTTCTATTCCTGTAGCTATGGCCAATACATTGGGATCAATAATGATGTCCCTGACAGGAAACTCTATTTCCCGGGCCAGAACCTGGTAGATGCGCCGGGCAATCTCAATCTTTCTTTCAAAGGTGTCTGCCTGACCTTTTTCATCAAAAAGCATGACCACCACCGCCGCTCCATATTGCTTGATCTGTTTTGCCTGTTCCCGGAATTGGTTTTCTCCTTCTTTCAGGCTGATGGAGTTCACAATAGATTTTCCCTGGACGCATTTCAAGCCTGCTTCAATCACCTGCCAGCTGGATGAATCAATCATTACCGGTACACGGGCGATGTCGGGCTCAGATGCGATGTAGTTCAAAAAGCGGGTCATGGCTTGTACCCCGTCAATCATTGCTTCATCCATGCAAACATCAATGATTTGCGCCCCGTTTTCAACCTGGTGCAATGCAATGGAAAGTGCTTCTTCGTATTTTTCATCCTGTATCAGTTTGGCAAATTTAGCTGAACCCGCCACATTGGTTCGTTCACCAATATTGATAAAGTTGGAGTCAGGACGAACTTCCAAAACTTCAAGGCCGCTAAGCATTGTGTTTGTGGGGTGTGGAGGTATTTTTCTTGCAGGGTATCGTTTGGCCAGTTGGGAGATTTGCTCAATATGCCCGGGTGTTGTTCCACAGCAGCCCCCAATAATGTTTACCAGTCCATCCGCCATAAAATCTTTCAGCAGATCAGCCATTAGCCGGGCAGATTGGTCGTATTCTCCAAATTGGTTGGGTAACCCGGCATTGGGGTGTGCGCTTACTGCAAAGGGTGCTTTCTGGCCCAGGATTTCCAGGAAAGGCTTAAGTTGTTTGGCGCCCAGGGCACAATTCAAGCCTATGCTTAGCAAGTTCATGTGCGACAGGGACGTGAGAAAAGCCTCTGTGGTTTGGCCGGACAGGGTTCTGCCACTTGCATCAGTGATGGTACCCGAAACCATAACAGGCACTTCCCGGTTTTTTTCTTGCTGGTATTGGATAATGGCCATCAGGGCAGCTTTGGCATTTAGGGTATCAAAAACCGTTTCTACCAGTAAAATATGCACTCCACCATCCATCAGGCCTCTCACTTGCTCATAATAAGCCACCTTGAGTTGATCAAAGGTGATAGCCCTGTAAGCCGGACTGCTTACATCGGGCGACATTGAAGCGGTTTTATTGGTAGGGCCCATGGAACCTGCCACAAAACGGGGTTTGTCTGGTTCAGCTGTGGTGAATTTTTCACTGGCTGCCCGCGCAATACGGGCGGCTTCGAAGTTTATCTCGTATACAAGATCCTCCATTTGGTAATCCTGCATTGAGATGGAAGTGGCATTGAAGGTGTTGGTTTCTATAATGTCGGCTCCTGCAGCCAGGTATTGCTCGTGAATTTGCCGGATGATATTTGGCTGTGTAAGAGATAGCAGATCATTGTTGCCCTTTACTTTTTGCTGAATATGGGCAAACCTTTCGCCACGGAAATCCTTTTCTTCCAACTTGTGGCGTTGTATCATAGTACCCATGGCACCATCGAGCACAAGTATTCGATTTTGCAGAAGGTTTTGGAGTTGTTGAGCAGTTGTCATAATTTTATTTTTTTGACCAGGAATAGTACTAAAAACGCATTAACAAACTTGCCTGAATGATTATCATATCCTTGCTGAGGCTACAGAACATTCTTCGATATCTGAGCGATGTGTTCCACCTTGCCCATGGTATATATATGCACAAAATTGTACCCTTTAGCTATAAGTTCTTTGATTTGATGAGTGCTCCATTCAACTCCAAGCTGACGAACTTCCTGGTTGTTTTTGCATTTGTGTACTTCTTTTACCAAGGGGGAGGGGATGGTCAGATTAAAAGTACGGGGTAACAAATTTAGGTGATCTTTGATGGTAATGGGTTTTATGCCCGGAATAACAGGAACTGTTATGCCCGCTTTCCTGCACCTTTCCACGAAATTAAAGAAAATATCATTGTCATAAAATATTTGAGTAACGATATATTCTGCCCCTTTATCAACCTTTTGCTTCAGGAAAAAAAGGTCATCTTCTAAGTTGGGAGATTCAGCATGCTTCTCAGGGTATCCGGCTACTCCCACTGAAAAATTAGTTTGTGTGGGATTTTGCACGTATTGTTCATGGTAGATTCCATTATTCATGCCTGTAATTTGTTCAATTAGCCCTGAGGCATAGCGGTGACCTTGCGGATTGGGTGTAAAACGGCCCGTTATTTTATCTCCATCTCCACGCACAACCAGCAGATTTTTGATGCCCAGAAAGTCAAGATCAATGAGTGCATCTTCGGTTTCCTGGCGAGAAAAGCCGCCACAAATGATATGCGGTACCACATCAACTTTGTACCTGGCTTTTATGGCTGCCGCTATGCCCACCGTCCCGGGACGTTTACGAACCACCAAGGGTTTCAGACTGCCATCGGGCTGTTTTATGTAGGTAACCTCCTCCCTGTGGTAGGTGATATTGATAAAAGGTGGGTGGAACGGCATAAGTTGATCCAGGGTTTGAAAAATCGTATTAATGCTGCTTCCCTTCACCGGGGGAAGCAGCTCGTAGCTTATTTTTGGATTGCCATTACTGTGGTTTATAAGTTCTGGTATGGTCATTTTTATGAATTTTATTTCCGTTGGTTTAGGTAAAACCTGAATTTCCTGAGATTCTATTCAGTAAAGTTACGTTTGTTTTTGTTTTATCAGTCCGTTATCTGTGAACTGACAAAGAGTTGGGCCCTGGCTTTTCGAAGAAGGCCAAAAACACATCCAGTGTTTGAATTAACTTTCGGATGTGGAGCAGATTGGTCAGCTTAATTGTTCCTGTTACATAATTGTAGCTGTTGGAAGAGAACCTTTCCTCAATGTTTTCAAACTCAAAGTGACTAAAATCCAAAAGGTTTTTAAATCTCAGGTAAACTTTTACCGTTACATCATTGGTATGTTTTGGAATGCTGAAGTACTTTCGTTTTTTATATTCGTATCTGTATCCGTGCATACGTGCGGTGATGTCAGAAAGCACCGAACTTCCGGTGGGGAGTCCACCTGCTCCTTTACCAAACATAAACTGTTTTTCATAAAATGAACCTTCGATGATTACCCCGTTGTATTCGTTTTCGACGTTGTAGATATATTCATCTTCGGTGGTCATTTTGGGCATAACCATAAGGTTGAACGTTTTTCCATTGATTTTGGTTGCTTGTGCTACCAGTTTCAATCGATACCCTTTTTCTTTAGCAAAACGTATATCATTAGCGTTAAGGTTTGATATCCCTGTTATAAATACCTCTGAAGGTTTTACCAGGGTGCCAAATCCATGCAGTGCCAGGATAACCAGCTTATAGAGCGAATCCCATCCCCCCATATCCAACACTGGATCGGCTTCTGCAAATCCCAATTGCTGGGCTTCTTTCACAGCCTGCGGGTAGCTCTTGTTTTCATTGAAAATTTTGGATAAAACAAAGTTGGAAGAGCCGTTGAGAATTCCTGTCACTGACAACAACAGGTCATTGTCATAATATTCTTCAAGGTTTCGTATGACTGGTATGGATCCACAGGCCGAAGCATCATATAGCAAGGCAGCTCCACTTTGCTCTTGCAGCTCAATGAGCTCCGGCAGATGTGCTGCGATCATTTTCTTGTTACCCGACACTACACTTTTCCCTTTTTTCAATGCCTGTGAAACGATCTGAAAGGCTTCCTCTGCATCATTTATCAATTCCACCACAAGGTTGATTTCGGGATCATCAAGAATTTGTCCCGCATCAGAGGTAAATTTTTCGGATGGGAGACTCCTCTTTTTTTGGGGATCTTTGATACATACCTTTTGAACGGTTGCATTGGTGGTATGGCTGTGTTGAAGTACATGGTACAATCCCTCGCCAACTACACCAAAGCCAAAAAGGCCGATAATTTGTTTATTTTTGGTATGGGGCATATTTCTTTCTTTTTTTTTTTTTTTAAAAATTGGAATGATCCTTAGATGGTATTGTTTTACTGTGTAAACTCATATCCAGTGAAATTTATGTATGTTTCCGTTATTATTGTAAAAGCAACAGAAAAAAGACAACCCCAGGGTTAACAAACGGATTGTTTATGCTGTTTACCCCGGGTTTAGCCTGCTGGGATCAGATCCTGGAAAAAGCTTTTTCTAAATCTGCAATAATGTCATCAATATGTTCAATGCCAACCGATACTCTCAGAAGGTTAGGCTTTACACCACCTGCCAACTGCTCTTTTTCTGTCAGTTGTTGGTGAGTGGTTGCTGAAGGCTGTATGATAAGAGTTTTGGCGTCACCTACATTGGCAAGGTGTGAAATCATTTCAAGATTTTCCACCAGTTTGATGGCTTTCTCCTTGCCTTTTTTGAGGGTGAAAGTTAATACCCCTCCAAATCCATTTTTCAGGTATTTTTTGGCTATATCATGATAGGGGCTGGAAGGAAGTCCCGGGTAATTTACCCTGTCCACATCGGGATGTTGTTGCAGCCAGTTTGCCAATACCAATGCATTTTCCGAATGCCTTTGTGCACGGAGGCTTAGGGTCTCAAGCCCCTGCAGTAACAGGAATGAGTTAAACGGGCTGATGGCAGGTCCAAAATCTCGTAACCCTTCTACCCGGGCTCTTATAATAAAAGCGATATTTCCTACAGGAGAATTTTTACCAAAAGAATCTGAAAATACCAGTCCATGGTAACCTTCTGATGGTTGGCTGAACTGGGAGAACTTCCCATTACCCCAGTCATACTTACCGGCATCAACAATGACTCCGCCAATACTGGATCCGTGACCTCCGATCCACTTGGTTGCCGATTCCACTATGATATCGGCACCATGTTCTATGGGTCTGCACAAATAGCCACCGCAAGCAAAGGTATTGTCCACGATAAGCGGAATATCATATTTTTTAGCCAATGCGGCAAAAGCTTTGAAGTCGGGGACATTGAAACCGGGATTGCCAATGGTTTCTATGTATATGGCTTTTGTGTGTTGGTCAATGCGCTTTTCGAATGCTTCAGCATTATCATCGTTGACAAAGCGCACTTCGATGCCCAGTCTTTTGAAAGCCACCTTAAACTGGTTATAAGTACCCCCGTATAAAGAAGCTCCGGAAACAAAGTTATCACCTGATTCAAGAATGTTGTTTAGCGCAATGAATTGTGCCGCTTGCCCTGAGGACACAGCCAGAGCAGCAACACCACCTTCAAGGGCTGCCATTCGTTTTTCAAACACATCGGTAGTAGGGTTCATGATTCGGGTGTATATATTGCCAAACTCCTTAAGCTCAAAAAGATTGGCTGCATGTTCCGAATTGCTGAATGCGTAGGATGTGGTCTGGTATATGGGAACAGCTCGTGAACCGGTGGTGGGATCAGGCTGTTGGCCTGCATGGAGCTGTAGTGTTTCAAAATTTGGTTTAAAAGTCATAAAATAATAGGTTTTATAGATTTTGTAAATATTCTTTAAATGATTGGGTTTGCCTTTGAACATCATTAAAGGCTAAAATATACCTGCGGCTCAGCCAAAAAAGCTTTTGACAGGCTTGGTTTCCAATAAACAATAGATGATACTGGAGCGTGCAGGTTTATTCTTAATACTGATGAAGGCTCTTTACCATAGCTTTCACCTGACTTATTGCCCGGCCATAGCGATCCAGTGTCTGCTTTCTGTAAAGAAGACAGAAAAAGATGGCCCGCTACTAATGGTAGTAAAACTTAGCAGCCGGGCATGGGCATAGCCATGTGCACCTTATGCAGGAAATTGTTAAAGGAAAGTTTTGACGGACACCAGAAAAGAAAAAGCTTTTCTTTGTCCAAATAAACCCATGAAAATGTTTCAGATTGCATTTTAAAAAATTTCGTTTATAGCTCCTTTTTATTTAAGGCAGGTTGTGGCACCTTCCCCCGGGAGGGTGGGTTGCCAGAGTTTCATAGAGCCTGTTCTCTCCACTCTTCTTTATAAACAGTCTTATCAAAGAAGTTTTGCTGCAACAGCGGTGCAAATATAGAAAAAATAATCTATACGGTTATTTAAAACGGATAAAATTTCGAAAAATTTATGGGTATGATTGGTTGATGGGTTATATGTTGTTGATATTGAGCGTTATGGCGTGTTTTTGATAAGCAGAAGGCTTAGACTTAAAGATTAAACAAAGCCTGGCTAAGGTAATTCGGGAACTAAAGAGGATAGCTGAAAAGATTTTCAGTCCAGTAGTTCGTAAGTTCCCATAGCTACCGGGTTATCCACGTTTTTAAGGATTCTTTCCAGTAAAATACCTTCCCGCGTATCATATGTGTGTCCGAAAGTGGCGCGCACACCCTGGGAAATGAATTGCACGGCCCGGTCTAGTGCAATAGGCAAGCTATCGCCTTGCATGAGTGCTCCTGTAAGCATACTGGTAAACGAATCACCGGTGCCAGGGTAGTTTGCTGGTAAATAATGGCAGGAGACCTTCCAAAAACGGTCAGTTTTACTTTCGTAGGCAACCACAGATGTGATTTTATTGTCAGGAGTTTCAGGGATACCTGTAATGATAGCTGTGGAAGGACCTTTTTGGGTTAGTTCCACAAGCCATTTTTTAATGGTGGCCAGGTCGTTATGGGCTGAGTATGGCTGCTCCAGAAGCAAGGCGGCCTCAGTAAGGTTTGGGGTAACTACATCCGCCCGTGTGATGAGTTTCTGCATTTCTTTCACCAAATCTAAACCCAGTGATGCATACCTTTTACCATTATCGCCCATTACCGGATCAATGACTACCAGCATATCTGGGGTGTGAAAAGTATCAATGAGGTGTTCTACTATTTCAACCTGGGCTGCCGAAGCCAGGTAGCCACTGTATATGGCATCAAACTTAAGCTGAAGTTCTTTCCAGTGTTCAATGAATGGGTGCAGATGTTGAGTGAGGTCTACCTTGTAGAAATCGGGGTATTGGGTATGGGAGGACAGTACGGCTGTAGGCAATGGACAAACTTGTACCCCCATGGAGGAAAGAATAGGGATAACAGAAGTAAGCGATACCCGGCCAATACCCGAAATGTCATGTACAGCAGCAATTTTTTTAACAGGTCCTTGCATATAAAATGTGGTTTTTTAAAACAAATTTTGTTTGAATACAAAGATTCTCCAGGGGAGGTTCTGGAATTTATTGCTTTTCTTTGTTTTGTTCTTTTCTTCTTTTAAAATGTTTTGAGTCGCCCCACTCTCCATAGCCAATCTTATCACCGGCCATGTAAATCCTTGCCTCCAGGCATCGCTTACACTCTTCGGCATCCTCATCGGTGCAGGGCTTATCTTCGTACAAAAGGTAATCTTCACGATACTTGGTGGGCGTCAGGTTTGGCATGATGATATTGGCTCCAACTTTCAGTGCTTTTTCCCGTCCCATGGGATCGATAGCTTGCATGGCGGTGGTGGCAGCAATATTGATGTCTTTCATCATAATACGTAATACAGCCACCATTTTCAGGCTAAGGTAAAAACGCTCCATGCGTGGCAGGAGTTGGTCTTTATATTTGTACATGGGGGTGTCTTCGTGCTCTAGGTAAGGGCCCATACCCACCATGTCGATGTCAAAATCCCGTAAGAAAATCAGGTCGTCGGCCAAATCACTGGTGGTTTGAAAAGGAAGGCCTACCATTACACCGCTTCCTACCTGGTAACCTACTTTTCGCAATAAGTGCAGGGATTCTATTCGCTTAAAATAATCATGCCTGTCATCTGCAGGGTGGTAGGTGGGGTAAAGTTCGGGATTGGAAACCTCAATTCTTAATAAGTATCTGTGGGCTCCGTCATTAAACCATTGCCTGAAAGTGTCTTCGCTTTGCTCCCCCAAAGAAAGCGTGATGCCCAGCTCACCGTTACTCATCTTTTTTATTTTTCTGACAATTTCAGAAATGCGTCTCACAAAGCTTTTATCACTGCGTTCGCCCGCTTGAATTACAAGGCTGCCAAAATTATTGTCATAGGCGTATTTAGCTGCCTGCAGTATTTCTTCTTCGTCTACCTCATAACGGTGTGCATTTTTATTGCCTGCCCGTATGCCACAATAGAAACAATTTTTGCCGCATAAATTGGAAAACTCAATTAGCCCCCGGTAATATACTTTATTGCCTACATACTCTTTTTTTACCTGCTCTGCTTTGGCAAATATCAACTGTCTTTCTTGTTCATTGGCATTGAGCAGGGTTATAAGGTCGGCTTTGCTGAATTCTTTCTGGGCTAGTATTTTTTCGATGGGTTTTTCCATTATAAAACAGGATTTAAGTATTGTTGTGCGAAATTACAAATAATCCTCTGTTTGTACATCAATTTCCAGGAAAGGAGCCACTGCTCTTTTAAATATCCCATGCATCCATGCTATAGCCATACCATAATTGGTAACGGGTATTTGTTTGTCAATGGCAGGCTTCAGTCGACCTTTTATTTGTCTGGGGGTAATTACACAGCCACCACACTGGACAACCAGTGCATATTCTTCAATGGGCCTGGGTAAATCATTAAGTCCTGCCACAACTTCAAACTCCAGTTTTTTACCGGTAAAATGGCTCATCCATCGCGGTATTTTAACCCTGCCAATGTCATCACAGGCTACATGGTGGGTGCAGCTTTCCAGCAGGAGTACCTTATCATTATCCTTTAACTGGGATATTTGAGGAGTACCTTTTACGTAATTTTCAAAATCGCCCTTGTGCCTTGCCAGCATAATACTGAAACTTGTAAGGGGTATATCGGGAGGTACCGATGCATCGGCCTTGAGAAACACCTGGCTGTCAGTTACTACTAGTGCTGGCTTGGGGTTGAGCACTTTGAGCAGGGAGTCAACTTCGCGTTCTTTGGCCACCACACATACACAATCATTGTCAAGGATGTCGCGAATGGCTTGTACCTGGGGCAGAATGAGCCTCCCCTCGGGGGCTTCAATATCAATGGGGGTGATAAGTAGGACCAGGTCTCCATAGGATAGTAAATCGCCCAGCAGACTGGTTGCTTTCCAGGCAGATGGAGGGATGGTGCGCCGCATGGCATCAATAAGAGCCTCCTTGTTGACAGGAGCCAGGGAGGAGAAATCAATCAGGGGTGCGCTTTCATACTGTTGCTCAAGGTTTTGTTTTGTTTGTTCGCTCAGTGGCTGTAGGTCAGCTTTGTTGTGTACGATAATGAAGGGTAGCTCATGTTCCTGGAAATCTTGTACAAGTTTTTGTTCAAAAGAGCCAAAGGCGTTATTGGTAATGATGAGTATGGCCAGGTCGACGGTTTTGAGAGTGGCCATGGATTTGGCCATCCGTTTTTGCCCCAGGTCTCCCCGATCATCGAGGCCGGCGGTATCCACCAATACAACCGGCCCAATCCCTGAAATCTCCATGGATTTCTTCACCGGATCGGTGGTTGTCCCGGCCACATCCGACACAATGGCTATTTCCTGACCGGCAATGGCATTGATAAATGAACTTTTACCGTTGTTTCTGCGGCCAAAAATTCCAATATGGGGTTTACTTTCTTTTCCTTTGGTCATTTCTGTGTAGGTATTGTTTGTTCGTTTTACAATAAAGTCCAGAGATACAACTATTGATTTGGTGAATAAAAGGGGGCGTATTTTCAGAAATTCAATCTTTAATCCACTTTTATATCTAACGCTTACGAATTCCTCTCAGGTATATCAGTCAGGGAATAACCCAGTTTAAGCAAATTATCAGGAAGCAGGATTTTCTTCAGGTCTGAAGGTTTTAATAGCTTTAACTTATCATTGGCCTGTATGATATCTAATTTTTCTTTTTTCATGATGCCTGCCAATTCAGCAGCCTTATCATATCCAAGGGCCGGTAAAAGGGCGGTGGTAATTGCCGGACTATTCATGAGCTTTTTCCAGGCTGTATCCTTTTTTATTTCCAGCTCTCTGACCATATGCTGCTCCATGGATTGATTGCAACTGATAAGCAAGTGGAGGCTTTCGAGCAGGGCATGGCCAATTATGGGTAGATATGCATTGAGTTCGAGGCATCCCTGGCCGCATAAATTGCTGATTAGCATGTCATTTGCATAAACTTTGTGGCAACTGCCAATGACAAATTCATTAATAACCGGGTTTACCTTACCGGGCATCATACTGCTACCAGTTTGCTTTTGAGGTAGGCGAAGTTCGCCATCTCCCATGATGTCTGATCCCAGCAAACGTAGGTCAGATGCTATCTTTTCCAGATTGACAGCGTGGGCTTTGATGATGGCATGTATTTCAACAAAACCATCCAGGTTTTGTGTCGTGTCTGTGTGATTTTCGCTTCTGGTTACAGGAACATGAGCAAGGTTACGCAACCGGCCGGTTACTTCCATCACAAAATACCTTGGGATAGCCATGGCTGTGCCTGTGGCGCCTCCCCCCAGGTTGGTTACCTTGATTCGTTCAAAACATTTTGATATCCTCCACCAGTCACGGGAAAGAGCATCCGAATAAGCACTGAAAAGCATTCCATAGGAGGAGGGAACAGCTTGTTGCATTTGGGTGTATGCCAACCGAAGAGCACTTCGTCCGGCATTTTCCTGTCTTTCGAAAGTGGTCCGGAGATGATTTATGCTGGTTTCCAGCTGGGTGAGTTGTTTTATGATAGCCACTTTCAGCCCGGTGGGTATCACATCGTTGGTCGATTGAAAAATATTGGCATGGATAATAGGGTCGATAATGTGGTAATCGCCCGGCCTTTTGCCCATTTTTATGAGGCTGGCATTGGCAATAATCTCGTTGATATTCATATTTAGTGCTGTGCCTGCACCTCCCTGTATGGCCGGCACAATAATTTGTTCTGCATATTTCCCCTGTGCTACTTCTTCTGCTGTTTCCTCAAGGATTTCGAAAAGGGTGGGATCCTCACACCCTCGGGGAAGTGGCTTATGAGGGTATTTTTTTGCTGCAGCTTTTATAAAGCCAAGGGCAGTTTGGTAACAGGCCTGCTTTGCCATCCCAACAGCTTTGTACCATTCATTGGAAAAAACACTATTGTTCCTGAAATTTTGAGATGCCCTGAAAGCATGAATTCCATACAATGCGTCCCTGGGAATATTAACCTCTCCTAAAAAGTCTTTTTCTTTTCGCATAAAATGAATGTATTTTTGCCGCAGTTTTAAAAGTATAAAATTAGGCATTTCTTATTAAAGAGAAGGCTATGCTTTAGGAAAACAGAACCCTAAGATTTGTAGATATTTGTCCGTTTGTTTAATCACTAAAAGATACGCACTATGGAATCGGCAAATTGGCAGGAACGTACCCTTTTGTTGTTTGATGAGAAAAAGATACAAATACTAAACAGTTCGCATGTTTTGGTTTGCGGACTTGGAGGAGTAGGAGGGGTGGCTGCAGAAATGCTTTGCCGTGCAGGAATCGGGCAGATGACCATTGTAGATACCGATACCATTACCCCCTCCAACCGAAACAGGCAGCTTATTGCTATGGCAAGCACTGAAGGGGAAAAGAAAACCTGGTTGATGAAAAAGCGCCTGTTGGATATTAATCCCAATCTTAAACTGACGGTTGTTGACAAGTTTATCACAGATGATTGCATGGATGAGCTGCTGGATTACCCCTACAGCTATGTGGTTGACGCTATCGATACCATTTCACCCAAAATATTTCTGATAAATCATGCACTGATGAACCAGTTACCTTTGGTAAGCAGCATGGGTGCCGGGGGGCGAATTGATCCATTGCAGGTAAAGGTGGGGGATTTTTCAGAATCCTATCAATGCAAGCTTGCGCTCAATATTCGCAAAAGGCTTAAGAAATATGGTGTGCGTGAAGGTTTTAAGGTCGTTTTTTCTACTGAGCCAACCAACGAAAACGCTTTATTACACCTGGAAAATGAAACCAATAAAAAAACCACCGTAGGTACAGTTAGTTACATGCCTGCTGTTTTTGGCTGTACTTTGGCCTCGGTGGTCATCAGGGATTTACTCGGAGAGCAAATTCCATTGGCTCGCCGGCCGGGAAAAAAGCTAAAGCGTAAAGCTATAGCTACTTTCTGATTGAAGCCCGGTTATTTCTGAATGTCGTAATAGCATCTTTTGGGTGAAAAAAGGGTGCCATCCTCTTTGAGTTTCTTAATAGCTTTTTCAGCATCTTTCTTTTCAAGTCCTGCCATTTCGGCTGCTTCTCCTGTGCGTAATGGCTTTCCTGCATCTTTAAATGCCTGGATGATCTTTTCTTTTGTGTCCATAAAATAAATTAGTTTGTAGGGTTAATAAATAAGGGGTTTGGCAGGTCACAAAAATAAAAATAATTTGATGATCGCTTTTGTAAGAAATATATAACCCTGGTGTAGAGTGATAATTCGTGTGAAAAATGCAGGCATTAATGTTTCCCGGATTATATCCCTTTAATCCTGGCCGGCATTATTTTATTACTTAATACAAATTGGGGGTAATTTTGAAGGAGGGAGGCTTGTAGCTGTTAAGGGGGGAGTTTTATTCTTGACCAATGGTTATTGAATCTCCCAAATGCCTGGGCTGTTTACGGGTAATGATGTCGATAAAAACTTTGACCCGTGCAAAAACCTCCCTGAACTGGGTGCGTATACCTTGCCTGTTATCTACATTGGTGGCGTTAAATCCTGTGGCGTGTATTCCGTGAATATTTGCTATAAAAATGGCACGTTGATTATGAAACTTCTGAGACACCACAATGATGCTATCCTGGCCAAACACTTTATTACTCCTTATCATAGAGTCCAGGGTACGCAAACCCGCATAGTCCAGGTATAAAACACTATCAGGGACGTTGTATTTGAGCATTTCTTTTCGCATCTGCAGGGGCTCATTGTAGTACCGGGTCCGGTTGTCTCCGCTTAGTATGAGATAGTCTATCTTCCCCTTATGGTATAGTTGGGCAGCTGCACTTATGCGGTAGTGAAAATAGGGATTGGGGGTTCCTCCCCGCAGCTTACTGCTGGTACCCAATACAATAGCTGTTTTTTGGGCCGGTATATCTTTCACCTCATGGTACAATTGGTTCCTGGTTGACATTACGATAATAACATTGCATGCTGCAATTATGAGTACCGTAAAAGCAGGAACATACAATAATAAAATCTTAGCAGGCAGTTTGTACCGGGTCATAACTTTTATGATTATGCGATAGATAGATTTTGCAAATTTACATGTTATCAGGTCATGATTTGCGTTAAAGTTGTAATATTTTTATTTGGAAACTCTTTTATTTTGATTGGTAGAGATTTAGAAGACTACATCCTTAAGAAGGATGATTCCGGCATAGCACAAACCCGCATCCATATGAAAACGAACTCCAACGACATTTATTAAGATTTAATAAAAATAGCAGTCTTAAAAAATGTTATTCACATTTATTTTATTGTCATGTAAGTTTTTGTGTACCCGATTGACTGTTATGTGAATAAAAGCCAGGGTCAAAAATATTTTAGAATTATTTCAGCCATATGGATAAATAATTATAGATTTGCCTGCGAGAGGAAAACTACTCAATAACCTTAATTTATTATCACCCTAAAAATAATATAATAACATGGCAAAACGTGGAGATGTTGTCATCGACATAGAAAAATGTAAGGGCTGTGAAGTATGTATTTCAGCCTGCCCTCATGAGGTCCTTTCCCTGTCCTCAGAGGTTAACAGTAAAGGCTATCATTATGCCGTAAAAGTAAATTCGGGTTGCACCGGTTGTGCCAATTGTGCCATTGTATGCCCCGATGCTGTAATCACCGTATACAGGGAAAAATAAAAAATATTCAACTGGAGTTAGTTATTTAAATAACTTATAACAATGAAAGAATTAAGATTAATGAAAGGCAATGAAGCACTTGCAGAGGCAGCAATCAGGGCTGGTGCTGATGCCTATTTTGGTTATCCCATAACCCCCCAATCGGAAGTAATCGAATATTTAATGGCTAACAAACCTGAAGATCGTACAGGTATGGTTGTGCTACAGGCAGAGAGTGAAGTTGCTGCCATCAATATGGTTTATGGAGCTGCTGGTTGCGGGAAAAAAGCTGTCACCTCTTCTTCAAGTCCTGGTATAAGCCTAAAGCAGGAAGGACTTTCATACATTGCAGGAGCAGAGCTCCCCTGTGTGGTTGTAAACGTTGTAAGGGGAGGCCCTGGTCTTGGAACGATTCAGCCTTCCCAGTCGGATTATTTCCAGTCTGTTAAAGGCGGTGGTCATGGAGACTACAAACTCATTGTTCTGGCACCATCAAGTGTACAGGAAAGTGTAGATTATATGCGCCTGGCTTTTGATCTGGCATTCAAATACCGCAATCCTGTTATGATTCAATCCGACGGTATCATTGGCCAAATGATGGAGAAAGTAGAACTGTTCGAACAGCAAAAAAGAGTAGAGCCGGACTACGAATGGGCCACCATTGGTAAGAAAAAAGACAAACCCGCCACATTTGTTACTTCTTTGCAACTTCAGGCTGAAGAACAGGAAAAAGTAAACCTGCGACTTCAGAAAAAATACCGGGAAGTTGAAAAAAATGAAGTAAGATTTGAAAAGGTACAATGCGATGATGCAGAATATTTACTTACCGCATTTGGTTCATGCGCAAGGATTACCCGCAAAGCCATGGAAATGGCCAGGGCTAAAGGGTATAAAGTAGGCATGCTCAGACCCCAAACATTGTATCCATTCCCCACGGAGGAGTTTAACAAAATGGCTGAGCAGGTCAAAGGGATTCTTACGGTTGAAATGAATGCCGGGCAAATGGTAGAAGATGTTAAGCTTTCGGTTTGTGGCAAAACCAAAGTAGAATATTTCGGCCGTTTTGGGGGTATGATTCCCAGTCCCGAAGAAATTCTTAATGCTTTAGAACAAAAAATTATTGGAGGATAACATATGTCAGAAAATCTTGTAAATCCGGAAAACTTAGTATATAAGAAAACCGATGCAATGACCGACCGGGTATTGCATTATTGCCCGGGCTGTGGCCACGGAACGGCACATCGCATCTTAGCAGAGGTAATCGACGAATTACAAATCCAGGATCAGACCATCGGTGTAGCACCGGTAGGTTGTTCTGTATTAGCCTATTATTATTTCAATGTGGACATGCAGGAAGCTGCACACGGGCGTGCTCCTGCCGTTGCCACCGGTATAAAAAGGGTGTTTCCCGAAAAATATGTTTTTACCTATCAGGGTGATGGTGACCTTGCTGCCATTGGTACGGCAGAAACCATCCATGCCTGTAACAGAGGTGAAAACATTCTGGTTGTTTTTATCAATAATGGTATTTATGGTATGACCGGCGGACAAATGGCTCCCACCACACTTGAAGGGATGAAAAGCTCAACATCACCCTTCGGAAGAGATGTAAAGAGTATGGGTAGCCCCCTGAAGATTACAGAATTGGTGGCTCAACTGCCAGGTACTTACTTTGCGACACGACAGGCGGTTCATAAACCTGCCAATGTGAGAAAAGCCAAGAGAGCCATTAAAAAAGCCATGGAATATCAGAAACATAACAAAGGAACTTGTTTTGTGGAAATAGTGTCTAACTGTCCTTCAAACTGGAAGATGACACCTGTTCAATCCAATGAATGGATGGAAGAAAACATGTTTCCCTTTTATCCTCTTGGTGATATTAAAGTACCCGAAAAATAATATTAAAAAATACAATTATGACCGAAGAAATAATAATTGCAGGATTTGGAGGACAAGGAGTTTTGTCCATGGGGCAAATTCTTTGTTACAGCGGTGTTATGCAAGAAAAGGAAGTAAGCTGGATGCCCTCTTATGGCCCTGAAATGCGCGGGGGTACAGCCAACTGCACTGCTATCATCAGCGATGATATGATAAGCTCTCCCGTACTTAATACATTTGATACGGCCATCGTTCTCAACCAACCCTCAATGGATAAGTTTGAGGATGCCGTTAAACCTGGTGGATTGCTTATTTATGAAAGCAATGGTATGACGCGCAAACCCAAAAGAAAAGATATTAATGTTTGTGTGATTGATGCTTATGACGCTTCTGTAAAAATGAACAATACGAAGGTGTTTAACATGATTGTTATTGGCGGATTTTTGAAAATCAGACCGATTCTTGAAATGGAAAACATTATCAAAGGTTTGGAAAAAGTGTTACCCGAGCGTTATCACCACCTTATTCCTCTGAATGAAGAAGCTATTAAAAAGGGGATGGAAATTATTAATGTGGAAAACCAGCTGAACTAATTTTGGTTCATTGCTAACCACAAGCTCAAACTAAAGCCTTTTGCAATTGCAGAAGGCTTTTTTCTTCTTACTCATCTTCTTATTCAAATTCTTGATTTATGTGCTTTATTCCTCTTAATGTTCTCAGCTTCAATGGAAAAGGGTGTCATCTTTTGGTAAAAGCAAATATTGGGGGGTACGGCTTTAACCTGCTTATTGATAGCGGGGCCACACTCTCTTTTTTTGACATAGAAAGAGTTAAAAAAGTTTATCCCAATTCACCCATAAAAAAATACAACCATTTTTGTACAGGAATTGGTGCTACAGAAATAGATGCATGGGAGGTAAGAGTTGAAGAGATTGTGTTGAATGATTTGGTTATAAACAGCAGGGATGTGATATTAATAGATTTTACATCCTTAAATTATGCTTATGCCCGTTTTGATATGCCGAGGATTGATGGTGTAATTGGGGGAGATATCCTTTGGGAATATCGTGCCCGGATCGATTATAAGAACAAATATCTGGAACTGCAACTCCCCAAAAGCCCAGCAAATAGATGATTATGCTTGATAAATAAAATATTCTGTAGGCTTTTGTTTATGTGCAAAAAAAACATCTAAATTTGTTGGAGGAAATAACAATAGGCTAATAATCAAAATGATATATTATAATAGTTGGCCGGATTTTATGTATTCCCCTGAAAAAGTTGTATCTAAAATAATTTTGACGTTGTAAATTAAGTTTTGAAATTCTATCTTTGCAGCCTTTTTGAAGGAAGAATTTCTTTGATAAGAACAAAATCCGGCTGGAAAAGATAAAATAATAATCCAATAAAAATCGGAACCAACAAATAAATTTAAAAACAGATAACATGCAGAACAAAGGATTAATTAAATTTTTTGCCATAGCATTTGCCGTGGTATGTCTGTACCAGTTGTCGTTCACCTATTTTGCCAATAAAGTAGAGCGGGATGCCCGTTCTTATGCACAAAGTGAGAGAGTGCAGAGCATGGCTCGGGAACTGGCAGGTGGCGATGAACTTGCTGAGATTGTATTGATGGACTCTTTACGTGCCAATTTTGAACAGTTTTACCTGGACTCAATGAAAGGTGAAACGGTATTCAACATGGGCATCAGACAATACACCTACCAGGAAGTTAAAGAAAGAGAAATTAACCTGGGCCTCGACCTTAGAGGAGGGATGAATGTTACCCTTGAAATTTCAGTGCCCGAAATTATCAGAGCATTATCTGGTAACAGCCAGGATCCCACATTCCTTATGGCAATGGACAATGCCATCGAAGAGCATCGAACCAGTCGTGAAGACTTTGTGACATTGTTTGGGAGGGCCTTCAGGGAAGCAGATCCCAACGCCAACCTGGCTGCCATTTTTGCAACTCCTGAAATGCGCGATCGCATCAACTTTAATTCCACCAATGAAGAAGTGTTAAGGGTACTCAATCGTGAAGTTAATGATGCAGTTGACCGCTCCTTTCAAATCCTTCGCACCCGGATTGACCGATTTGGCGTGGCCCAACCCAATATCCAAAAACTGGGGGGTTCCGGAAGAATTCTTGTAGAGTTACCTGGGATTAAAGAGCAGGACAGGGTGAGGAGACTTCTGCAAGGAACTGCACGGCTTGAGTTTTGGGAAACCTTTGAATTTTCAGAGCTTTATCCCTATTTTGCCGAAGCCAATGAAATTTTAAGAGATGCTTTGCCCCAGGCTGAAGAAGAGGTTACCGATGAAGTATCTGATTTAGCTGAAGAACTTGATATCGAAGAGCCTGACACAACTGATGTCGATTTGGAAGAGCTTGATGAGCAGCCAGACACCGAAGATGATCTTTTGGAGCTTTTGGCTACAGATGTAGACGAAGAATTGGTTTTAGATGAAGAAATGGAACAGCAAAACCCTTTGTTTGCTGTCCTTAATTTAAATATTGTAATGGACCCCCAAACCGGCCAGCCTTATCTTGGCAATGGACCTATGGTGGGAAGTGCTGCCATCCAGGATACAGCACGCGTTAACAGGTACCTCAGGCAACCTAATGTCAAAAGTTTATTCCCCAGGGAGCTTAAACTTCTATGGACTGTAAAGCCCCAAACTGAAGACGCCGAAAATATTCTGCAGCTGATTGCTATTAAGGTGCCCAGTCGCGGCGAAGCTCCCCTTACAGGTGATGTAATTGTGGATGCCCGCCAGGATTTTAGCCCTGCTGGTGCTGCCGAAATATCGATGACCATGAACAGCGAAGGTGCCCGCGAATGGAGAAGACTTACTGCAGCAAATATTGGCAGCTCTATTGCTATTGTTTTGGATGACTATGTATATTCATTCCCTACTGTTCAGGCCGAAATTGCTGGAGGACGCTCTTCCATTACCGGTAATTTTACCGTTGCCGAAGCACAGGATTTGGCCAATATTTTGAGAGCAGGTTCTTTACCGGCACCTGCCCGTATTGTGGAAGAAGCAATTGTAGGTCCTTCCCTGGGGAGAGAAGCCATTTCCAGCGGTTTGTCTTCTTTTATCATCGCATTTATTATTGTTTTGATTTATATGGTTGTTTACTACAACCGCGCCGGGTTTGTTTCTGACCTTGCCCTGATAACCAACATCTTCTTTATTTTTGGGGTACTTGCTTCCCTGGGTGCTGTACTAACTTTGCCCGGTATTGCCGGTATTGTTCTTACCCTGGGTATGGCGGTGGATGCCAATGTGATTATTTATGAAAGGATTCTCGAAGAAATCAGGGCCGGTAAAGGTCAAAAGCTAGCCATCGCAGATGGTTATAAAAATGCCTACTCGGCCATTGTGGACGGTAATGTTACAACACTTCTTACAGGTATTGTGCTTTATGTATTTGGTTCAGGACCGGTACAGGGTTTTGCTACTACGTTGATCATCGGTATTCTTTCTTCATTGTTTACAGCAATTTTTGTAGCAAGGCTTATCTTTACCTATTGGATTGACAAGAATGTTGCCATACGCTTTGATTCCAAAATCTCAAAGAATGTACTTACCAAGGTGAAGTTTGATTTTATTGGCGTACGTAAAAAGTTTTATGTAATTTCTACCATTGTTATCCTTGTGGGTATTGGCTCGTTCTTTGCAAGAGGTCTTAGCTATGGTGTTGACTTTTCAGGAGGTCGCTCATACGTAGTTCGGTTTGATGAGAATATTAATACCGTGGATATGCGTGCAGCCTTGCTGGATGAGTTTGATGAAGCACCCGAGGTAAAAACTTTCGGCCCGGCCAACCAGGTTAAAATTACTACCACTTATCTTATCGATGAAGAAACAACCACAGCAGACTCACTGGCTGAAAGAAAACTCTTTGAAGGTATTCAGGATTTCTTCTCTGTACCGATGACTTATGAAGAGTTTATTTCGGACGATGATGATAAAATATTGGGCCGTATGAGTTCACAAAAAGTGGGGCCGACTGTTGCTGCCGATATCAGGCGAGGTGCGGTGGTAAGTGTTGTCATTGCACTTATAATTATCTTTTTGTATGTTGCTGCACGGTTTAAAAAATGGCAGTTTGGTGTGGGAGGTTTGGTTACCCTGTTCCACGACTCCATTATTGTTATATCGCTTTACTCGCTATTGTACAATATTGTGCCCTGGACCATGGAAATTGACCAGACCTTTATTGCTGCTATTCTGACCATTATAGGGTATTCGGTGAATGATACGGTAATTATTTTTGACCGAATCCGGGAAAATACTAAATTATTCCCCAAACGAGAACTTAAAACCAACATCAACAATGCCCTCAATGCAACACTTTCACGAACTTTTAATACCTCAGGTACTACCATTGCTGTATTGATGATCATATTCCTGTTCGGTGGAGAGGTTATCCGCGGATTCTCTTTTGCCCTGATGATTGGTGTCGCAGTGGGTACGTACTCATCACTGTTCAATGCTACACCCATTGCCTATGACTTGATGATGAGGAAACAAAATAATATAGTAAAAGGAAAGAAAAAGTAAGTTTTCTTTTTCTAACTAATCTGGAAAGCCGCTTCTGGTAAAGAAAGCGGCTTTTTTTTAGGGTTTCACAAAAACTGTTCAATAGACGCAGTTAATTGCTTTGTTTGTTTTAAATTTGCCCTATTATTGAATAATGCTGTTTGTTTAAATCAACATAAGGACGCGTTGTCATATTTATTCAGGTATTGTTTACATTACCCGGGAAATAAGCCACTTTGCATGTATCCATCTGTTGTATAATCCTAAAAATATGAGCAATTACCTGGTTTACATATTACTTTTTGGAATTAGTGGGGGAGAAGTGCTGATTATTCTTTTGCTTGTACTTATTTTTTTTGGACCCAAAAGAATTCCTGAAATAGCACGTACTATTGGTAAAGGAATTAATGAAATAAAAAAGGTTCAAAAGGATATCAATACCGAAATTCATCGTTATTCCGATGAAATTGAGAATCCGGTTAAAGACATTGAAGAGGATATTGAGGGATTTCGTCAGGACTTAAACAGCCAGGATAATACCCCCAAAAGCTCCGGAGATAATGAAACCTTGAATACCCGGGAAGATCAATCCCGTCAGGCAAATAAAGGTTCTGGTCAGCCAAAGGATGATGAAAAGGATGATGATTTGCCTTATCCTTATAATCGAAACAAGGAAACGGATGATGATTCACCAGAGGAAAAACCTGAGGACCCCGGAAAACCAGGTACGTAATGTGTTTGGCTTTTACAATTTTACCCCTTGCTTTTCGTTAGAAAAATACCAGTTGGCAGGGGGGGGTATAGGATATGGCTTGCAGTTCACCCATCCTGTAAAACCAACATACATACAAATGGAGCCTGCACCAGAGCGATATTCAAAAGATGATAAAACAATCAGATGGATTTAGAATGTATCAACCAACAATCATATTGAATAAAAATGATTATTTGCCAACTAGCTAATCTGTGATAGTATACAGGTATTCGTCCAGAGAACTAATTAAACCCATTCCTGATGAGAATTTATTTTTTATTCCTTTTCCCTTTGTTTTTTTACCTGTTTCCTGCAGACCTGTCAGCTCAGCCCCGTCGATTGGAGAGGGCAGACAGGGCTTTTGAACTCAAACAATACAGTGAAGCCCTTGAAGATTACCGGCGCGTGTATAATCGGGTACGTCGAGATGATAGGGATGAAGGGGTTCGAATTTTGTTTAAAACGGGCATGTGTTACAAATATCTGAATGAGCCCAGGCGAGCTGAATCATTTTTCAGAAGAGCCATTAGAGGAAACTATCCCGATCCTATAGCCTTTTTTTATTATGCTGAGGCTTTGATGCAAAATGAGAAATATGATCTGGCTTTGGAAAACTTTGAACAGTATAAGGAAAAAGTTCCTGATGACTGGCGCGGACAATGGGGGGTTGAAAGTGTTGAGCTGGCATTATACCTGGAAGAAAACCCGGGTTTATACGAAGTTGAACTGGAAAGAACATTTGGTTCTCGCAGTGATGATTTTACCCCTGCTTTTGGCGATCACCTTAATAGTATTCTCATATTTGCCTCCAATCGTGATGATGCTTTGGGGAGTAAAACAGACCCCTGGACAGGTGAAAGCTACTCATCGTTGTTTGTATCTTACCAGGATAGGGCAGGAGACTGGAGCAATCCTACTCTTTTGGATGAAGGCCCCATTAACACGGAATTTAATGAGGGCGCGCCCTCTGTGGGGCCGGGAGCCAGAGAAATGTTTTTTACACGTTGTGAGCCTGAACCCGATGCAGATGTTGGGTGTCGCATATACCGGTCAGAGCGTCAGGGAAGAAACTGGGGTGAACCCCGTGAAGTGCAGCTGGTTTCCGATAGCTCCATATCTGTGGGGCAACCGGCCATTAGCCATGACGAAATGCGTTTGTTTTTTGTTTCCGATATGGCTGGAGGTAAGGGGGGACACGATATTTGGGTTGCGGAGCGCACTGAAGCAGGTGGAGACTTTGAGAATCCCAGGAACCTGGGTAGCGTTATCAATACGCCAGGCAATGAAATGTTTCCATACGTGAGAGAGGATGGTACTTTGTATTTTGCATCTAACGGTCATCCTGGTATGGGTGGTTTAGATATTTTCTTCACTCGCCAGGAAGGAGATTCCTGGACAGAGCCTGAAAATATGGGGCCACCCGTCAACAGCCCGGGTGATGACTTCGGCATTGTATTTCGTACCGGTGAAGATTCCGGCTTTTTTACATCAAGCCGCAATATGAGAGGAGCCCGGGGTGATGCAATTTATTCCATGTACCTGGCTCCTGTGGAGTTTACTTTACAGGGAACCATCAGGGATGACAGTACCAAAACTGTTTTGCACGGAGTTCAGGTACAGCTTATTGGCTCGGATGGATCTTTTGCTCAAACAGAGACATCTGATGAAGGGGAGTACTTTTTTGATAAAGATAAGATGAATGAAAATACGAGCTATGAAATCCTGGTTAGTACCGAAAACTACTTTAATGAACGAGGTCAGGAGACCACAGTAGGTATTGAAAGAAGCCGTGATTTTGTCTATGATTTTTACCTGGAGCCTATTCCTGATGAGCCCATTGAACTTCCTGAAATCTTATATGAGTTTGCTCGTTGGGAGCTACAGCCCCAATATAAGGATTCACTCAATGGTTTAATCAACACCATGGAAGACAATCCCGGCCTGGTCATTGAGCTTGCATCACATACCGACAGCCGTGGTACCCATGAAGTAAATGATACCTTGTCGCAACGCAGGGCACAAACAGTGGTTGATTACCTGGTAGAGAAAGGAATTGATGCCCGCAGAATGGTTGCCACCGGATACGGGAAAAGGGTACCCCGTGTGATTGAAAATACCATTACCCGTGAAGGCTTTACCTTTGAAGCCGATACTGAGCTCACCGAAGAGTATATCAACAACTTACCTGACGAAGAACACCGCGATGTTGCCCATCAATTGAACCGGAGAACAGAGTTCAGAGTGCTTCGTGAGGATTTTGAATCCGATGATGAGCCCGCCGATACACCCCCGGCGGAAATAAATATTCAACGGGATTGATGCCCAATGGTTTAATACATGAATTTTTTAAACTTACTACATGCAGGATACTTCCAGATACAGCAGGAGAGGTGTTTCAGCCTCTAAAGAAGATGTGCATAATGCCATCAAAAACCTGGACAAAGGTTTATTTTCCAATGCATTTTGCAAGGTTGTTCCCGATATTTTGGGAGGTCAACCCGATTTTTGCAACATTATGCATGCCGATGGAGCAGGGACAAAGTCTTCCCTGGCATATATTTACTGGAAAGAGACCGGAGATATTTCGGTTTGGCGGGGAATTGCCCAGGATGCGGTGGTGATGAATCTGGATGATCTCCTTTGTGTGGGCGTAACCGACCAGATTCTCCTTTCTTCCACCATTGGTAGAAACAAAAGGCGCATTCCTGGTGAAGTAATTGCTGAAATTATCAATGGTACCGAGGCTTTTTTGCAAAATATGCGCGAAAATGGAATTGAAATCTATCCCACAGGTGGTGAAACCGCAGATGTAGGGGATTTGGTAAAAACGGTTATCGTGGACTCTACGGTAACAGCCAGGGCTGCCCGCAAAGATATCATTACCAATGAAAAGATACAACATGGTGATGTGATTGTAGGATTGGCTTCGTATGGTAAAGCTGTATATGAAGATACTTATAATGGTGGCATGGGAAGCAATGGTCTTACCTCTGCCAGACACGATGTATTTGCTCACCAATACGCTGGTAAATATCCCGAAAGCTACGATAACTCGCTGGCATCGGATGTGGTCTATACGGGCTCCAAATTACTCACTGACCCGGTTGATGGATTGGAAAATGAAAACCTGGATGCCGGTAAGCTGGTTTTATCACCCACTCGAACCTACGCACCACTTATCAAAGAAGTTTTTGGGCAAATGCGAGAGCATATTCATGGGATTATTCACAATAGTGGCGGAGCCCAAACCAAAGTACTGAACTTTATCAACGATATGACCATTGTGAAAAACAACTTGTTTCCCGTTCCACCCCTGTTTGCGATGATACAAAAGGAGTCATCCACAACCTGGCGCGAAATGTACCAGGTTTTCAATATGGGGCACAGGATGGAAATTTACCTGGATGAAAAGCATGCTGATCAGCTTATTCAACTAAGTAAGTCATTCGGAATAGATGCACGCATTATTGGATACTGCCAAAAAGATACCGGCAAAAAGCTATTGATTGATGCACCCGAAGGCAGGTTTGACTATACCTTGTAATCCCGTGGTTTTTTCGTAATTTTGCACTTGAATTTTGCATGGATAAGTATCTTCCATTTTGTTGAGAATTCATTGTATTTCAGGCTTGTAGAAAGGGTTTCATAATTCTTTAGGCTATCCTATTTATAATTTTTCTTTATAAAATGCAGTTTAGCAATCAAAGAACTGTTCTTGCGTTAAGCCTTAATTAATAAAATATGCTAATAGAAAAACTAGAAGCCATAAACAACCGGTTTAAAGAGGTTTCACAGTTAATTACTGATCCCGAAGTTATCGCTGACATGAAGCGGTATATACAGCTCAGTAAAGAATACAAAGAGTTGGAAGAAATTGTGAGTGCCTATGAGGAATACCGCAATGTTCTTGATAATATATCTTCTTCCAAAGATATTTTGTCTACTGAGAAAGATGAAGAATTTAGGGAAATGGCCAAAGCAGAGTTGGAAGAGTTGCAAGAGAGAAAAGGTGAGCTGGAAGAGCACATCAAAATTTTACTTGTGCCATCTGATCCCCAGGATAGTAAAAATGCCATTGTGGAAATTCGTGCCGGAACGGGTGGAGATGAGGCCGCCATTTTTGCAGGTGATTTGTTTCGTATGTACTCCAAGTATTGTGAAAAGAAAGGATGGAAGACAGAAATTGTAGATGTGAACGAAGGCACATCCGGAGGCTATAAAGAAATTGTTTTTAACGTATCGGGTAAAAAAGTTTATGGTACATTAAAGTATGAATCAGGAGTTCATCGTGTTCAGCGTGTACCACAAACCGAAACCCAGGGACGCGTCCATACTTCAGCAGCAACTGTGGCAGTATTACCTGAAGCAGACGAGTTTGATGTGGAGCTCAAAATGAGCGATATTCGAAAGGATACTTACTGTTCTTCAGGCCCTGGCGGACAATCCGTTAATACAACCTATTCTGCTGTTCGTCTAACCCATGAGCCTTCAGGCCTAGTGGTAACCTGCCAGGATCAGAAGTCACAGATTAAAAACCTGGAAAAAGCCATGAAGGTGCTGCGGACACGCTTGTTTGATATGGAGTATAAAAAGTACCTGGATGATATTGCATCGCAGCGAAAAACCATGGTATCAACCGGGGATCGTTCAGCCAAAATACGCACCTATAATTATCCCCAGGGGAGAGTTACAGACCATCGTATTAATCTTACCCTGTATAACCTGACATCTATTGTAGATGGCGAAATTGAAGATATTATTGATGCCTTGCAGGTTGCAGAAAATGCTGAAAAACTAAAGGAAGGTGTTGCTTAATTAGCCCTGTTATGAATCGCGAAGAGTTAACTGCGTTAATCAAAAAAAAACAATCCTTCCTGTGTGTTGGCCTTGACAGCGACCCGGAGAAGATTCCTCATCATCTTCAAAAATATGATGATCCGGTATTTGAGTTCAATAAAAACATCATTGATGCCACACTGTCATCTGCTGTGGCGTATAAACCCAACCTGGCTTTTTATGAGGCACAGGGTTCAAAAGGATTGCAAAGCCTTGAGAAAACCATGACCTACATAAACAGTTTGGACCAACCCCTTTTTACAATTGCCGATGCCAAAAGGGGCGATATAGGAAATTCGGCCGCCTATTACGCCAGGGCCTTTTTTGAAACCATGAATTTTGATGCGGTTACGGTAAGTCCTTACATGGGTTACGACTCCATAGAACCTTTTTTTAAGTATCCCAATAAATGGACGATTATACTGGCAATTACCTCCAACCCGGGTGCAAAAGACTTTCAGCTAGCTGAGATAAATATGACCCATGAACATCCTGAAAGGCCTTCCAGTAAATGCATAACACAAAAACTGTATGAGAGGGTAATTGAGAAAACCTTACAACAGGCCAGCCCTGAACAGGTAATGTTTGTGGCTGGTGCTACCCAACCGGAAATAATTCATAATATAAGGGAAATTGCCCCTGATTCTTTTTTATTGGTGCCAGGTGTGGGAGCCCAGGGAGGTAGCCTTGAGGCTGTTGCAGGTAGTGGGATGGTAAATGATTGCGGCCTGCTGGTAAATGCTTCCAGGAGTGTTATTTTTGCCTCTGGAGGTGAAGATTATGCCCAAGCAGCTGCTCGAGAGGCCAAAAATCTTCAAAAGCAAATGCAAGATATACTTCTCCGTAAAGG
>SLQX01000045.1 GCA_007131245.1 Bacteroidales bacterium | reverse complement strand
CAAAAAAGTTATGAGAGCCGTTACTGATAGCGGCCCAACCCAAATGAACCAACCCAAGCCACAGGCTATTGAAAACCTTTTCAACATCATGAAAGTGGTATCGTCGCCAGAAACTTTGAATTTCTTTGATGAGAAGTATAATCAGTGCCAGATTCGCTACGGAGATTTTAAAAAGCAGATCGCCGAGGATGTAATAACTTTTACGGCTCCCCTGAGGGAGAAAATCATGGAGATAAGTGCCGACGATGCTTATTTGAGCAAGGTTGCCCGGATGGGTGCCGAAAAAGCCCGTGAAAGTGCATCCCAAACAGTGAGAGAAGTTCGTGAAATCATTGGGTTTAAACCTTTTTAATCAAACCAATCTGAAAAAGCGGTGCCCGTCCAGGGCTGTTCAACTTATCCGCATACTTCAGTCTATTAAACTCCAATGTATTTTTCAGTAAAAAACAAATTTATTCTATCAATCATAACCTGATACAACTATGAAACCCTGGAAAAACTTCACCGGATTAGCCGCATGGGCCATGCGACTTGCCCTGCTGTTTTTTATTTACACCAGCTTTGCCCATGTGTTTTTGCAGTTTAATCTTAATGCCGTAAATTTTTACATGGCTGCAGGGTTTTTGCTGGCAGGGTTGTTGTTATTCATCGGTGGATTTTTGAATCACTCCTATACTGTTGGGGCAGCCCTGGTTTTGGTTATTTTATCGGTCATTTATATTGTCCAAAATTACAGCGGTCTCAACCAGGCACTTACTCACTGGTTTATGACAGGAGCAGTGTCATTGTACTTTTTAACCAACGGAAACAAATAACTACACTGAATGCCAAAAAACATATCAACGGATATAAAAAAAGAGAAGGTTGTCCTGGTGGGCGTAATAATGGGGCGCCAGACCGAAGAACGACTAACGGAATACCTTGATGAACTTGAATTCCTGGTGGAAACTGCCGGCGGCCAAACCCAAAAAAGGTTTACCCAAAAACTGGATAAACCCGACATCGCTACCTTTATAGGGAAAGGGAAGCTGCAGGAGGTTAATGAATATATTAAGGAGCACGAAATTGATATTTTGATTTTTGATGATGAACTGTCACCCTCCCAGCAACGAAATGTGGAAAGGACCGTAAAAATTCGTGTGCTTGACCGGAGCAACCTTATTCTTGACATCTTTGCCTTGCGGGCGCGTACCGCACATGCCCGCACGCAGGTTGAGCTGGCCCAATATCAGTACTTACTACCCAGGCTGGCCGGTATGTGGACCCACCTCGAACGCCAAAAAGGGGGTATCGGTATGAAAGGGCCCGGTGAAAGGGAGATTGAAACCGACCGCCGGATTGTGCGTGACCGTATTGCCTTGCTCAAAAAAAAGCTGCAACAAATTGATAAACAAAAAGCCACCCAGCGGTCCAACCGCGGAAGCTTGGTTAGAGCGGCTCTGGTTGGATACACCAATGTGGGTAAATCCACCATTATGAATATGCTCAGTAAATCGGAGGTGTTTGCTGAAGATAAACTTTTTGCTACCCTGGATACCACCGTAAGAAAAGTGGTGATCGAAACACTGCCCTTTCTCCTTTCAGATACGGTAGGGTTCATTCGAAAACTGCCACACCACCTGATAGAGTCCTTCAAGTCAACGCTGGATGAAGTGAGAGAAGCCGATATACTTTTGCATGTGGTGGATATTTCACACCCCAATTTTGAGGAGCAAATTGAGGTAGTAAAAGAGACTCTCAATGAAATAATTGGGGATGATCAGAAACAGGCCATTATGGTGTTTAACAAAATTGACAACTACTCTTTTGTGGAAAAAGAGGAGGATGATTTAACACCACCTACCAAAGAAAACATCAGCCTGGAAGAACTAAAGCAGACCTGGATGGCCCGCGAAAATGCGCCTTGCATTTTTATCTCGGCCAAAGAAAAGCAAAACTTTGACGGTTTCAGGAAAAAGCTTTATGAGCACGTGCTGGAAATTCACCGTAAAAGATATCCTTATGATGTGCCCCGTTACAATCCATGGGAGCTGTATAAAAAATATGGTGATAATAGCCAGGAAACTTCTTGAACCGAAAGCCTGTTATTGAAAAGAGAGAACCTGTTGTGGACTTTTATGAAGTATTATTTCAGGGAGGGTTGCGAAGGGTTTCACTAGTTTTTACAGAATGCGTATTTTGTTTGTACATACAATAGCCCCTAACAAGTATGGTGGCGGAGAGCGCTGGGTGGTTAAAGCTGCCTCAGGTTTGAAAAATGCCGGACACCAGGTTTTCGTTGCCAGTTGGAGTGGATCTGTGTTGCTGAAAGAAGCCCGGCAGGCAGGTGTTTCTACGGCAGCATTCAATATTTTTAGCGACCTTAGCATATATCAGGCTATTCGGCTTGCCCGTTTTATCAGGAAACATAAGATTGAGGCCGTTGTAAGCAAAAGACGTGACCTTGCCGTTGCCGGCATGGCAGCCAGGTGGGCAGGAAACCCGGTGGTGCTTGTAAGAAGTGGTTCTCCTCCACAAAGAAGTGTTGCCAAACACGTATTTCTGATGCGCAACCTTGCAGCAGGCATTGTTACAAACACCCTGTCTATCAAAGAGTTTTACCTGGACCATGGACTCCCCCCAACAGATTTTATTAGGGTCATTTATAATGGGTTAAAACTATATGATAACATCGAATCATATGATTTTAGCGATGAGTTTCCCGGCAAAAAGATCATTTTGTGTTTAGGCAGAGTGGTTTCCGATAAAGGGTATTACCATTTGATAGATGCTCTGCAGTTGATCAAAAAGAAAGATCCCGACATTTTAGCTTACGTAATAGGAGAAGGGAAAGATAAAACAAAAATGAAGAGCTATGCCGGTACCAAAGGGGTAGAAGAGATGATTTATTTTGCAGGATATAAGTCTTTTCCGGTGCCGTATATAAAAGGTTGTCATTTGTTTTTACATCCATCTCTTTACGAAGGAATGCCCAATGCACCCATGGAAGCAATGGCATATGGAAAACCTGTGATTATGACCCGCGTGAATGGAGCAGATGAACTATCAAATGACGGTAAAAATGCCGTACTTATTCCACCCGCCAGCTCCCAGGCCATTGCCGATGCAGTAATATCTTACTTTGATAAACCGGAAGCATACGTATCTATGGCCCAATCGGCAAGGAAATTTGTTCGAGAAAAATTCACCATGGATGTGATGGTAAAACAGTTGGAACAATTTATTTTGGATAAAAAAATGAAAGGGAATGATTGTTAAAGGAAGACATGTTGCCGGTATGGGAGGAGCCAACAGGTCAGTAAAAAGACAAAAAAAGATTTTCCATCGCCTGGGGTTGCCCGGAGCAATAGATTTATACGATGGAACCATAAACCTTGACACTTCTCCTTATGGTTTCAGGCTGGTATCGTTTGACTATCTTTTTTCAGATGTAAAACATAAATCTTTCCCGCGAAAAAGGGTGGAGACTTTTGGGTTTATTACGATTGAAAAGCTGTTTTATAAATCCATCACCTATGAAAATTGGGGGTATATTTATATTCCGCATAACAGCCCCCATTTTGGAAATGAGCAAATGTTTGAGCTGATAGGAAGAAAGATTGAAGGGTTTAATCCAGGTGATGCTTTGCAAATCCATGTTGATGACAAACATCTCAGAGCTTTGCCTTATCCTTTCCCAATGGCTGACAAATAATTCCAAAATACAGCGTGAAAAAACTGAAAAAAGTTTGGCCTGCCTGTGCATCGATAGGGTTGTTGCCCAACATTGAAACGGCCATTATCACAAGGAATACATTAAAAGGAAGATAATAAAAAGCCCCGGTGATTTGTGCATACCGATAGTAAAACCCATACAGGAGTAAAGAACCCACCAATCCCAGCGTAAGCAAAAAGAGCAAATATTGGTTATGGGGCTTCATGTGGTAGTTCTCCATGGGTGAATCAATGGCCTCCAGACCAAAGTGAACGGCAATGTAGATATCTCCCGTTCCCCAGCCTAGCCAGGGCTTTTCCATAAAAGCAACCCAGGAGCCTCTCCATAGCTCCAGCCTTTGTGTAAAGGTGTGCCCTGTAGGGTCACCATAGGTTTTGTACCAGTAAAGTTCCCATACGGTTTGATGAACACGGCTGAGCAGTCCTGGCCACTGGGTGTAAAGATAGTTTGCTACCCCTTTTTCCACAGCCTGGATATCTTCACTGGTTAATGTCATAAGTGCCTCGCGATCTTTTCTCAGCCCCATGGAAGACATATACCGGTAAAGGGTTGATTTCAGCTGGTTTCCATTGAGGTCTTCTCCATCAAAGTCATAATTACTCCTTTGGTTCCACGCTTCTCTCAGCTCCCCTTCAGCAATAAAATAATAGACATAATGCCCGTTCTCCCGCATGGTATTATCAGGGAAATGTTGGTATGGATTTCCCAGGCTGGTTTGTAAGTCATCACCATAATTGCCGGGAGGAATCTCTTTGCTGACCTTGTGGTACATATAGACGGGGATGGACATGAATAGTACAGCCAATGCAGCCAACACCAAAAGATAACCAACCCTGCTCCACACCTTTTTTTTAAAATATATTTGTCTGAGGAGGAAAAACAAAATGACGCCTGACAAGCACAAAAATCCTGTGAAAGAGCGCATGATAACCAAAAACACAAAGAGCCACAGAGACACCAGGTAAGAGCCATACACAAGTCTTTTGTCCCGTGTGGTTTTGTGAGTGAGCCAGGGAAGCGTGAACATCGTCATCACGATCATCATGCCTAAATAAAGATGAGAAACAAAAGGGGCAATGTGTCTGAAGTTCACATAGTTGCCGGTGATAAATATGTGAAAACCAATAAAACTGGTAACCAGAACCGCCGCAAAAAACACATACAACAATATTCGGGCTTTTATGTCAGAAATTGGGCGGGACGATACCACAAGAAATGTAAGTGTGAGCATGGGAAGCTTGTTCTTCAAGTCAGAGCCAATACCATAGGCCAAATCCTGTGACCATAACAATCCAACCACATGTAACAAGTACAGCAGCGAAAAGAACAGAGCTGGCTTACTGCGAAAAAACCGCCGGCTTTTTTCCTTATAATTACCTTCTAAAAGCCAGTTGATACCCATAATGATCTGTATCAGGCTCATAACAAACCGGGAGGTGGGCATGGCTGCTACAAGTATGCACAAGCTTACAAAATACACCCATTGATGTACATGTGGAGGTAAAAGAGACTTGGGCCGGGAACCAGGCATGGGAATTGTTTTAGTGACTATCTCTGCAAAACTAATTATTTGTAGTGTAATTTTGGGTTAATGGGTGAAATTACCATGAAAAAGTATCAGAATTAAACGTAATTTTGTTAAATGATTAACATCAATGCAGGGGATGTCTTCCTCAAGGGCTTGTTGTTAATTGGTAAGTATTGATTACTAGGGGGACATGCTTTTAGCCATCTGGATGCAAGTTCAGTATTTAATTATGAAACCAATTTACAGGTTTTTACCTATTTTTTTTGTTGTGCTGGCTTACTTTACAAATGTAACAGTAACAAAGGGGCAAAGCCCGTTTGAGGTAAGGGCCTCTGTCGGATATACCTTTAACCCCAATGACTTTTCTCTTGGACAGGAAGAGACCAGTAAAATATATGGGATGGTGGGTCAGGGAGGAGCTATTGTCAACATTCCGGTTTACCGGCAATATGGAATTCAAACAGGCCTGCTGGGTGAGCTCACTTATGCAAGGGGTGAAGTGGGAATATCCCGATTCAACACCAGAACGATTAAATTTTATGCACCACTGCTGATTACAAGACCTGTAAGTAAACAAACCGCTCTGATGGCAGGCATGGCAATGAAAAACAATAAAAAAATGAAGTTGTTTCATATTGCAGGGTCTTACAACTTCAGGTATGATTTTGTAGTTCAGTTGGAGCATCGCATGAACCGCCAATGGAGTTTATTAGCCACCTTCAATCATAATATAATATTACCCAGTGCCTATTTTGTAAACGACCCCCAAACGAGTTTTTTGTTGGGAGTTTCTTACCAGTTGTTTTCAGCAAGCGACCAACCTGAAATGCCTGCACAGAAAACCTTAAAGATGAAAAGATGAAAAAGATATTTGCCTTATTTTTTACAGTTGCCCTGGTTGCCTCATGCTCAGAATTTAAAGAGTTTTTGCCAGATGACGCACTGGTTCTTGAGTCGGTGACACCCCAAAAGGTAAAAACAAGTGACCACTCCATAGTTATCAACATCGAGGTGGATGCTGACGAATATGAACACATGTACGAAAACTACTACAGTCAGATTGATGTATACGGTACAATGACGCTATACAGAGACCAGGAGGCTGTCTTCGAAAGCCAGAATACAAGGTTTCGGATCAAAGGGGGAGCTTCCCGCACCTACGAGCTTAAGTCTTTGGGAATCCGGTTCGAAAATCCGGTTAGCAATGGGGGCAAAAACCTGCTGAATCCCCCAAATATGCTCCCTTTCCATAGCCTGGAGAACATAAAAAGCCTCAGGTTGCGTAACTCAGGAAACGACTTTAATAACGAAAGAAATGCCACGATGATCAAGGATATCTCCTACACCCAGCTTGCCATAGAGGCTGGGCTTGATATAGACCTGATGTATTCTGAACAGGCTGCAGTATTTCTAAATGAACAGTTTCTGGGTGTGCTTAATTTGCGATCCGAATCCAACTCAAGGGGTATTGGTCATCTGTATAACACCACACACGAAAATGTAACCCTTGCCAAAATTTCACCCACTGAAGATGGCATCTTTGTTGAAAAACAAGATGGAGACTACCAGCGGATAGACAATCTTTTAAATGCCATTGAAAGCAGGAATGTTAACTACCTGAAAAACCAGGTAGACCTGGGAAACTTTATCGATTATGTTATTTTTCAAACCTACATTGCCAACAGAGACTGGCCACATAATAATGTAAAACTGTTTGCCATTGGCAGTGGGAAGTTTCGGTTTTTTATGTTTGACCTGGATCATAGCAACATTTCTCACCATACCCGCGATCCCGTTGAGTTTTTGACAAGATCAAGGAAAAACCCTGTGGGAGATTTGTTTTTTGCCTTGTATGAGGAGGATAACACTTTTCGTGAATCTTTTTATGACAGGTACCAATATCTTTTGAAAGAAGGGTATTTAAGCTCGCAGAGGTTCAGAGAAATTACCGGGGCTTACTATAAAAACATAGAGCATATTATGCCATTGCACATTGCCAAATACAACCAACCCACAGCAATGGCTGAGTGGTACAGAAATGTTGAGCTTCTTAATGTTTATTTTGAAAGGAGAGAGCGGTTTGTCAAAAACGTTATGCTTGAATAGTTTTCCTCTTTCCACAGGGGCTTTATGAATGCACAAAAATTCAGCCAGCCAGATGAGTCAAAAAAAAATACCGGCTAATAGCTTTTTAAAGTATTTATTAATGGTTGTCATTTCTTTGTTGGTACCCACAAGCTTTAATTATGGGCAGGGGGTGGTAATCAATGAGTTTATGGCATCCAACGGTTCTACCCTGGCCGATGAAGATGGAGACTATGAGGACTATATTGAACTGTACAATGCAGGGGAGTCAAAGGTTGATTTGAAAGGTTTTTTTTTATCTGACGATTACAGCAACCCCTATTTGTGGGAGCTTCCGGGTGTGGTTTTGAACCCTGGTGATTTTCTTTTGGTGTGGGCGTCAGGAAAAGACAGGAGCCATGTTGACGCTCCTTTACATACCAACTTCCGCATAGACCGGGATGGTGAGGAGCTGATTTTAACAGATCCGGATGGTCGACGTTTGGATGAGGTTGCTCCCACACCATTAGCCCGTGATATGTCATACGGAAGGTATCCGGATGGAAGTGGGTCCTGGCTTTACCTTGAATTGCCTTCACCCCTGCAGAAAAACCATCCCCATGTTTCAGAAACCCCCATGTTGCATCATTATTGGCAGTTTGATACCGATATCCCCAACAACTTGCCCCTGTTGAGTGTAGAACCTGTCTATGCTCTATCACAAGGGGCTGGTATCGAATATATTTCCTGTCTGGAGGGTTATCCCTTTGATGAGGAGAGTCCCTTTTGGAGAAAAGCTTCAATGGAGCGCAGAAATCTGCCCACCCCCCTCAACTACCGCCCTGAAGGTAATGATGGTCAAAGCTTTGCTGACGAAAGTGTAAGAGGATTGCAGGTTAAGCAACCGTTTGCCCGCAATGGCAATGAAAACAAAATTATATTTCGTTTACCTACCACAGGTTTTGAAAATGTTGTTTTTCGTTTTGCAGCGAAAGATGAGGGAGCAGCCGACTTTATCCGGGTTGAGTATTCGATAGATGAGCCGGGTGAACAATGGAGTTCCGAAGGCCTTGCCGATTCTTTACTTCCGCT
>SLQX01000031.1 GCA_007131245.1 Bacteroidales bacterium | reverse complement strand
TATTTGATGCAAATTTATTTTTTTTTTTTTTTTAAAACAATACGGTACCCAAAATACATCCCAAAGTGTTGGCAACAAAATCGGCCAGATTACCATGCCTGCTCACAAAAAAAATGTGCTGCAAAATCTCTGTGGCTGCTCCGTATAAAACGCCAATAAGTAAGGAGATATTGTAATGGTACTTGTGAAAGAGCGGGGTATTTTGTTTATAAAACCCGAAGTTTAAAAAGATGACAAATATGGTAAACAGCCCGAAATGCACCAGCTTGTCGAAGTGGGGAATTTCAAGCAAAGGTGTTTGAGGTATGCTGCTTCCCGGGACACTTATGATCCAAAAAATCAGTGCAAACCACAGGATGCCGGGAAGAAAAAATTTAGTTCTCACCTTTGGGATAATTTTAGGCTACAGGAACAACATTCCAGGCGCAAGTAGCATATTTACTCCCTCTCCTTCCTGCTTTCTCCTGAAATTTTTCGGGCGCCTAAAGGGTACATTTACAACGTTGTTTTGCTGTTGGTCTACTCAATAATGGCTTTGTAAGCATCTGCATCCAGTAGATCTTCCAGTTCGGAGTTGTCGCTGATTTTTACTTTTACAATCCATCCCCCTTCATAGGGATCCTGGTTAACGGTTTCAGGGGCTCCTTCAAGCTTTTCATTGAACTCTAACACCTCGCCTGATACGGGCATAAAAAGATCTGAAACTGTTTTTACTGCCTCAATGGTGCCAAAAGTTTCTTCTTGTTCAAGTGTTTCTCCCACTGTGTTTACTTCAATGTAAACGATGTCACCCAGCTCGTTTTGCGCAAAATCTGTAATACCAATGATGGCTACATCTCCTTCTATCTTGATCCATTCATGATCTTTGGTGTACTTTAAGTTCCCGGGTAAGTTCATATTGCTTCTTTTTTAGGGTTTGTTGTTAGTTAGTTTCTTGTTCTCGACGCGTCAAAAATACAACCTTTTTCCCAACAAAAAAACCAGTGGTCTAAAAAACTCAACAAGGTCAGTGGAGAAATCTTTATCTTTGAAATAAAAAACAAACGATATGCACAAATATTTTATTTATCCGTTGCTCTTGCTCAGTTTGCTTGTAAACTCCTGCAAAACTTCAGAAATGACTTCCCAAGCATCCGATCCGCAAAGGGTTGATGATCCTTCTCCCGGCCAACCCGGGCAAGCTGATACGGAAAGCGGACAACAAACAACCGATCCCATGAAACCTGATGAGTACGATACCCGATCCCTGACCTCACAAATGAATGAATTCTCTTTTGAGCTTTTCAAAAATATCAGTCAGGATTCACCTGTTCAAAACCTTTCTTTCTCTCCTGTTTCCCTGAATATGGCTATGGCTGTGGTTTATAGCGGAGCCAGGGAGGAAACCCTTAACCAGACAGCAGAGGTGTTTGGCTTTGAAAAAGACCTTGGTTTGTTTCATCCTGCTTACCATGAATATCTTTCAGGCCTCACCCAACTTGCCCATGATACCCTGGTGGATTTTAACCTGGCAAACAGGGTTTTCCTGGAAGAGACCTATCCCATATTGCAGCAATACCGCCAGGCTGTTGAGAAATGGCATGGTGGGGCTTTTGAAAAAACCGACTTTGTCAATAACCCCCGTGGTGCTGAAAAGCATATCAACTCGTGGGTGGAGGATGTTACACGCAGCCGTATCCGGGATATTATTCCTTCAGGAACGCTGGATGCGCTCACAAGAATGGTGATGGTCAATGCCATCTATATTAAATCAGACTGGAAGCACCCTTTTGAAGAGCATAAAACCCAAGAACAACGTTTTACAACCATAGAGGGTGAGGAGGCTATGCATGACTTCATGATACAGCGGGAGGATCGTATCCCTCATTATGAATCCGACGATGTTAAGGCCATTGAGCTTCCCTATACCACTCCGGAGCTTTCGCTGTTGCTTATTCGCCCCAATGCTGAAAATATACGGGATCTTTCGCCCTATTTGCCCTCACAGGGAAAATACATGGAAATTATCGAAGGGCTCTCAACAGGTGATGTGCACATGGAAATTCCAAAGTTTAAAGTGGAGTCGGAGTTTGCCCTTGTGGACTACCTGAAGCAGATGGGATTGCAGGATATCTTTGATCAAAGGGCTGATTTGTCGGGTATCAGTGGCAAAAGAGATCTTCTGGTGAGTGCCATTTTGCAAAAAGTATTTTTTGAAATGGATGAGAAGGGTTCTGAAGCTGCAGCAGCAACTGCTGTAGTGGTAACCACAACAGCTATCATGCCCGATCCGGAGCCCCAGGAGCCTTTCAGGTTTATCGCTGACCGGCCGTTTATTTTTGTATTAAAAGAAAACAGGTATCATACCCCCTTGTTTGTGGGGCAATTTGTAAAGTAAACGAACGGGGGGGCAGGTAAATCCTTATTTGCCCTCCATTTTTTTCGCCTCATTCCAGAAAACATCCATGTCATCCAATGACATTTTCTTCATGTCCTGGTTTTGGGCTTGTGTTTGAGCTTCAAGGTATTCAAACCGGCGAATGAACTTTTTGTTGGTTCTCTCAAGGGCGTTTTCGGGGTTTACGCCAATAAACCGGGCGTAGTTTATCAGGGAAAAAAGCAAATCACCAAATTCGGCTTCAACCTTTTCGTGGGGTGACTGGCTGTCTACTTCCGACTTCAGCTCGCTGAGCTCTTCCTGCACTTTATCCCACACCTGGTGAGGCTTCTCCCAGTCAAATCCCACCCCTTTCACTTTGTCTTGTATGCGGTAGGCTTTTACCATGGCGGGCAGTGACTTGGGTACCCCCGACAAAACTTTCTTTTTACCCTCGCGCATTTTGATTTTTTCCCAGTTTTGCTTCACCTGCTCATCGTTTTCTACTTTCTCATCGCCATAAATGTGGGGGTGCCGGGTTATGAGTTTTTCATTGATCCCGGTAATTACATCTTTGATGTTGAATGCATTTTGTTCCTGACCTATTTTGGCATAGAATACAATGTGAAGCAGCAGGTCTCCCAGCTCTTTTTTTATGTCGTCCAGGTCATTTTCCAATATGGCATCGGCAAGTTCGTAAGTTTCTTCTATGGTGAGGTGGCGGAGGCTTTCTATGGTTTGCTTTTTGTCCCAGGGGCACTTGGCCCTTAGTTCATCCATGATTTCAAGAAGTTCCTGAAATGCCTTTAATGTTTCGGTGTTCATTTGCAAAGTTTTTTGCAAAGGTAAAAAAAGGAATCCACAACAAGACTGATTCCTCTGTCATGATTTTTTGATTGCCGGGTTATTTTTCTGCCAGGGGGAGAGTTACTTTTACCCAAAAGACAGAGCCCCTGCCCTTTTTGCTGGAAACACCTATTTCGCCACCCATGAGTTCTGTAATCTCCTTGCTGATGGTTAGACCAATGCCCGCACCATCATGCTCCCGGGTATAGGAGTTGTCAGCCTGGGTAAATTTCTCAAAAAGAAAAGGGAGTTTTTCTTTTGGGATGCCAATTCCTGTGTCTGAAACCTTCAGGGTCAGTTCAACGTGCTGATGATCTTTTTCAGAGGCACTGGCCTCTACTTCAACCCTTCCAGAACAGGGGGTGAATTTTATAGCGTTAGCTATCAAATTGGTGAGCACTTGGGTGAGCCTGAACTCATCACCCAGTAAAACAAGATCTTCCGGCGTTTGATTAATTATTTGGAGTTGCACATTTTTCTGCAGGGCAGATGCTTTGAAAGTATTGGCAGATTTGGCAAGTAACTCTCCCGGCCGGAAATTTTTTGATTGGATGATGATGCCGTCGGCTTCAATGCGCGAAAGCTCATGGATATTGCTGATGAGTTCCAGCAAACTGTCGGATGACTCTTTGATGATGCCCACCATTTCATGTTGCCGCTTTTCAAGGTTGGAGTGCATCAGGATATCTGTCATGCCGATAATACCTCCAAGGGGTGTTCGCATTTCATGACTCATATTATCCAAAAATAAATCTTTGGCTTTGGCTGTCTGGTTGATGATTTCCTGCTGTTTTTTTCGCTCCCTTTTTTTCTTTTCAAGGGTAATGTCTTTTCCTATTCTGCACAAAAAGCTACTGTTACCAGCCCTGAACCTGAAACTGGTAATGGTAAGGTGTCTCACTTCTTCTGTTTTTGATTGAATGGAAACCTCTGAAGTGAAAGGAATAGATTTGGAGGATGCGTTGAAAAAAGTAAAAAAGCGCTTTTTCAGCTTTTCGGTGGAGTAGCTTTGTTGCTTTGGGGTGTCAGGCTGAAAGATGATATCAGACTCCACCTCCCAGGCATACTTGCCAACCACCTCTTCAGCCGGCAAGCCGCTCAAATCTTCCGCCATAGGGTTCCATTCGGTAATAATGCCATTGTCCTGGATGATAACAATAGCGTCCATGGATTGCTCTACCAGGTTCTGAAACTTGCTTTCACTTTCCCTCAGGTCTTTCTCCGCTTTGCGGAGTCCAGTAATGTCCTGGGCTACCCCCATGAGGTTACCGTTTTGGTTAATTACACCTTTTGTGTATATATCCCGTAAGTCACCATTTTTGCGTAACTTCCACTCCAGTTCCACACTGAAATCCGGGTTGTTTTTATTTTGATAGGCTTTCTTGAGCTTTCTTTTGATGGCTCTGGCATCCTGGTCATCCACAAACCGGGTCAGTAAGTCATTCATAGATAGGTAGTTTTCGTCGTTCGCGACACTGTCCTTATCCATCAATTTTTTGTAAAGCCTTTTACTGACCAGCACTTGTTGGTTGCAAAAATCGTATTGCCAGTAGCCAATTCGGGCAATTTCTACTGCATCGGAAAGGAAACGGGAAGTCCGGTAGAGTTTTTCCCTGATGTCTTTGGCGTGCAGGGCGTTGGATGTCATCCTTACAAAAGCCTCCAGAACGTATGTGTTGACTATGGCCTCTTCTTTTAACAAAAGGGTTAGGGTTCCATAGAGCTTATTGGCGGCAAAAATCCCGCATGAAAAGTACCGTGTAGTACCGATGAGTTGCTCCAGCTTCCTGGCTATGGGTTCTGCCACCGCTCCCATGGTAAGCTCTGTAAGTCCCCCTTTTACCTCATGTACCCTGGATGAAACAATTTTTTCGTAGGTATCGCTTGTGATATCCAGCGGATATTTTTTGTGTAAGGGGTGTTGACCCAAAAATTTGGTGATAGCATCGAGGGGGTATCCAAGTCCCTTGACAAAAACTGTTTGCAGATTGTTTTCGCAGGGGTTGTATTGGTTAACTGTAACCACAGCATCTTTCAGGATGGAGTAGGTTGTTTCCCCCAAAAATTGATATATGTCAGGCTTTTTTTCTGAGGAGATTAGCTCAATGGCCGCCTCGGAGATGATTTTCATCTGACGGTGAAAGTTCTTTTCTGTTTGCTCATAGAGGGCCATTGGAGTGATGTCATAGGCACTCAACGCAACCCATTGTGTGTTACTCACCGGACTGATGCTGCCATTGATGTGCTGGTCATGGATGGTCAGGGAAAAGTCTTTGATGATCTTTCTTTTTTCTATCGAGAAAAAGTCACTGAGGTTGTATCCGTTTCTTACAAAATGATGCAGTGCTTCGCCTGCTCTGAAGTTTTTACGGCCGGGGAAACCAAAAAGCTTTGCATACCTGTTGTTTACAAAAACAAAATCTTGCTTTTCTGTATCAAACAGTGCGATCCCGTAGTCCAGGTTTTCGAAAACTTTTTCATACAGCCTGGGGTCAGTCAAAGCATCCTTTTCTGCCTTGGCAGTGGCTCTTTCAAGGGTAGTTGCCTCCTGTTGTAGTGGTTCTTTGGTTGCTGGTTGGTGAGTTTTTGCCAGCAAGGCTGCCAGAAGTTCGCCGGCAACATCCAGAAAGTGCTTGTTTTCTGCATTCAAGTCCAGCTTTTCTTCTGATTTCATGATGGCCAGGAAACCCTTGGTTTTACCGGCTACAGTAAAAGGTTTTTGAAGGAAAGATTGTGTTGACAGGGTTCTAAACAACTTGCTTTCCAGCGGATAGCTGTCGGGTATATTAGAAGTGTTGCCAATATATAAGTTGTCATTGCTGGTAGCATACCTGCTCAGAAGTATGTAATCCCTCAAACGTAAACCTGACATTTTTTTTTGCAATGAATGCAAACCTTTATCATGCCACTCCATTACAGGAGAAAAAGTTTGATCTCCCTGGTCGGTGAGAAAGATAAAAACTCTATGCGCCTCAAAAACCAAAGCAATCTCAGAAAGACTCTTTTCCAGACACTGGAGTATCTTAGGGTCATCGCTGTAAGTAAGACCCGATGCCATGCTGAGGATGGCCTGTTTTTTTATATGTTCAGAAGACGCTATCACTGTTTTTATGAGTCTTTGCAGCTTACCCCGGTTTTATATCATTAATGGTTCCAATTAGTTTATTTTTATAGTTGTATTATTGGCAAATGTTTAATAAACATAAAACATGCCTTAATGGCAAAACTAATCTTTTTCTGTATTCCTTCAATTGCGGAAATTACTCGACTTGTCAAGTATTTTAACTTGTTTTACCACTTGTTGGCTGAGCAGTTAATTATTTAAGAATGGTCAGGTCTTGAGAATCTATTGATAGAGGCGTTAATACTCAGGGGCTGTTCGGTTTTAATACAAACACTGATCGTTTGCGAACAATGCCTGCTGGCTTATTTTTGGAACGGTATTTTAAGGTATTGAAGTACAGGCTATAAGAGTCTTTGGTACAGTGTTCGCTAGTTGATTATCAAAATCTCCCAAAATTTTCAACTATGGATAAAATTATTAAAAAGAAAAAGTGGACGGTTAAAAAGATTGTCACATTATCAGCATCAGCTGTGTTGGCTGGATTTATTGTGTATCTAATTTTCTTTCGTGATAGCAGCAGCCGGCTCTATGTTGAAAAAGACAAAATCAGTATTGCCACCGTTGAACAGGGCAGTTTCCAGGAGTTTATTCCTGTTGACGGAGTTGTTCAGCCCATTGTTACCATTCACCTTGATGCTGTATTTGGGGGCAGGGTAGAGGAAATCTTTGTAAGAGACGGAGCGGTTTTGAAAGAGGGAGACCCTATTTTACGCCTATCCAATGCAAGCATAGAAATGGATTATATGTACAGGGAGAACAACCTTCTTGAGGTTTTAAACAACTATCAAAACACCCGGCTGGGACTTGAGCGCAATAAATTTACTCTGGAGCGGCAAATGGCTGATTTGAGGTACCAAAAAGATATTGCTTCAAGTGATTATCAGCGCAAAAAAGCATTGTATACCCAGGAGCACATTTCTGAAGAAGAGTTTGAAAATGCCCAGCGCGAGTTTCATATTTCCCAAGAGCGGTTTGATATTGCTTACCGCGCCATGCAGCATGATTCTTTATACACCCAAACCCAAATGATTCAGATCAGGGAGTCCATTGACCGGATGGAGGAAAATTTGGAAATGCTCAATCGCAACCTGGAAAACCTGACTATTAATGCTCCCATTGACGGGCACCTTTCATCGTTCCATGTTGAAAGGGGTGAAACCAAGCAGTCGGGTGAAAACCTTGGACAAATAGATGTGTTGGATGAATTTAAACTGCGGGCAAGGATTGATGAACGATATGTCAACCGCACCTTCGTAGGGCAAAATGCCCGCTTTGAGTATGGGGGAGAACACTATGACCTGGAAATACAAAAAATTTATAGTGATATTACCGGCGGTGCTTTTGAGGTGGATATGCACTTTGTGGATAACATGCCACAGGGTATCAGGAGAGGACAAACCATACAACTACGCCTGCAATTTAGCGGTGTTGCCGATGCATTGATAATCCCCAGGGGAGGATTTTACCAGGAAACAGGAGGGAACTGGATATATGTGCTTGACCCCTCAGGAAACCAGGCAGTGAAAAGAAACATCCGCATTGGCCGCCAGAATATCCACCACTACGAGGTACAGGAAGGTTTGCAGCCCGGTGAGAAAGTGATTGTTTCTTCCTATGATGTTTTTGGAGGTAAAGACCGACTTATTTTCAGATAATTGTTTAAAGAACCTGTTATTAATGAATATTTTCCATAATTTTATTAAAAAAAAGAAAAGCCATGATCAAGACTGTTAATTTAACCAAAGTGTTTCGCACCGAAGAAGTTGAAACCACTGCACTCAATAATGTTTCTTTTGAAATTAAAGAAGGCGAGTTTGCTGCTATAATGGGCCCTTCGGGCTGCGGAAAATCAACCCTGCTGAACATCCTGGGACTGCTGGATAACCCCAGCGGGGGTGAATACCATTTCCTGGGCAACGAAGTGTCAGGGTACAGAGAAAAGCAAAGAGCCAACCTGAGAAAAAAGAACATTGGATTTGTTTTTCAGAACTTTAACCTCATCGACGAGCTGAGCGTGTATGAAAACATTGAGCTTCCGCTGATATACCTTGGATACAGCTCCTCCGAAAGGAAAAAACGGGTGGAAGAAGTGCTTGACTATATGCAAATCATGCACCGTAAAAAGCACTTTCCCCTTCAGCTTTCCGGTGGTCAGCAGCAAAGGGTTGCTGTATGCCGGGCAGTGGTTGCCAAACCCCACATTATTCTTGCCGATGAGCCTACCGGTAACCTGGATTCCACCCATGGTGACGAAGTAATGAACTTGCTGGAAGAACTCAACAAAAACGGCACCACCATTATTATGGTAACACACTCCCAGAGAGATGCCTCTTATGCCCAAAGGATTATCCGCTTGTTTGACGGACAAATCGTTACGGAAGATAAAACCACTGAGTTTGTAATGACTTCTGTGGCAAAATAGTCCATCAGAATAAAGTTGTATTGAGTAATTGGCTGGATGTCCCGTCATATTCGGGTAGCTGACATAAGCAACCTTGTTGCTCACTATCGTTTGTTTTAATGGATGTTTGTGAGCTCACTCCGTTCGGTTTATTCTTTCTTGAGCGTAGTGTTTATGTAAGTTTCATTGCTTGTGATAAATAAGTAGCCGAATGGCCGGGTATCCTTGTGGGGCTCTAAATATCAGCACCTGCATCAGCCTAAACCACAAAACCATGATCAAAAATTATCTCCTTACTGCATGGCGTAACATGATGCGCAACAAGCTTTATACAATTATTAATGTTTTTTGCTTGTCTGTGGGGATTACCGGAGCGCTTTTGATTACCCTTTTTGTATCACATGAACTCTCTTATGATACCCATCATGAAAAGCATGACAATATTTACCGGATGGAGGGTATTTATACCATTGCCGGCAACCGCAACCACCTTGCAATAACGGCATTCCCGCTTGGGGCTACTCTCAAACAGGAGTATGCTGGAATCAAGAACTATGTCCGGTTTTTTATTCAGGATGAAGTGCTGGTGAATGTGGGAGATGATAAGTTTTTGGAGGAGAGTATGGCTTTTGCCGATTCAACGGTTTTTGATGTTTTCACCCATGAGTTTGTCTATGGAAGTGCTGATAATGCTCTGAACGCCCCTAACACAGTAGTTCTTACCCGCACACTGGCAAAGAAGTTTTTTGGAGACACAGATCCTCGTGGTAAAACCCTCCAAATCAACCAGGAAAATTACGCTGTTTCTGCAATAATTGAGGATCCTCCCTCGAGCTGTCATTTGGGACTGAATGCTCTAATGTCTATGAGTACGTTGGATCAAGAGATGGTTGGGACCATCAATTCAGAGCTGTTTTGGAACATCAATCAAAACTTTACTTATATCCTGCTGCATCCCGAGGCGAGTGTGAAAGATGTTTTCAGTCACATGGACGGGTTTCACGAAAAGTATACCCGTCCGATGGGTAGCCTGATTGGGGGCGAAATCGAATTTACTTACACACCTCTTCGTGAAGTGCGTTTTTCAAATATTTTAATGTCACCTGAAACCACATCACCCACTACCCTTTATATATTGTCGGTGGTTGCTGTGTTCCTGGTTATAATTGCCGCAGTAAATTATACAAATCTTGCCACAGCAAGGGCTTCAGTTCGAGCCCGGGAAATCGGAATCCGGAAAGCTGCCGGTGCAACCCGCAGCCAGGTAATGTCCCAATTTTTGGCCGAATCACTGCTGCTGGCCTTTGTTGCCTTGTTGTTTTCTTTGCTCCTTGTTGAGTTGTTGTTGCCTGGATTTAACCTCATGGCAGACAAATCCTTTTCGTTGTATCATATGTTGCGGTGGCCGTTTTGGATATATGTGCTAGTAATTGTTGCTGCAACAGGTCTAATATCGGGTCTTTACCCCGCTGTTTTTGTAAGTGGGCTCAACCCCTCTTCAATTTTCAAAGGAATGGAGAGCATGGGCAGTGGCTCCCTTCTGCTGCGCAAAAGCCTGGTGGTGTTCCAGTTTGCCATTTCGATATTAATGGTTACCGGTACCCTGGTGGTGCAAAGTCAGCTAAGCTATCTGCAAAATAAGGATATGGGACTGGATGTGGAAAACCGGTTCGTGGTTAGCCTGCAAAGCCCCGAAAGCAGGGGAAGGATTGGTGTGCTTGAGAGCATGCTGGCTCAGCACCCGGATGTACTGCAAACCACCAAGTCTTTTTCGGTACCCGGAAGAGGATTCAATAAAAATGCTGTGCTGGTACAATCGGGAAATGAAATGGTGGAAGCAACCATTACCTCCAACCATATTGACCACCAGTTTTTTGATGCCCTTGATATAGAGGTTTTGGAAGGACGATCTTTTGAGCAAAACAAGCGATCGGATGTGGGAAACTCTGTTGTTATCAACCAAGCGGCCGCAAACTATTTTGGATGGAGGGAGGAGCCGTTGGGCAAATTGATACAATGGCAATTCGGACCCGATGGTGCTCCACAAACATCGCTGAGGGTGATAGGCGTAGTGGAAGACCATAACCTGCTTAGCCTTCATAATCCCATTGAACCGGTGATGTTTCTTCTGCCCGAAGAAGAGCAAATGTATCACCACCTTATTGTGCATTATCGCCAGCACAAAGAAAATGAAATAAGAAGTTTTCTGGAAAGCTCCGCTATGACCTTTGATCCAGGAAGTATTCCCAATGTTTACACCCTGGAGCGCGGATATCGTGAGCAGTTCAGGGCCGAAGAAAGGATGGGTAATATTTTTGGTGTTTTTGCCATCGTTTGTATTTTTATCTCCTTCCTTGGCCTGTTTGGACTTTCCTCCTTTCTTGCCCGCCAGAAAAAAAGGGAAATTGGTGTAAGAAAAGTTTTGGGGTCTTCTGTTGGGAGTATATTGCAAATGTTTTACAAAGAGTTTAGTTCACTGGTAATAATTGCAGCATTGCTGACTATCCCCATCAGTTGGTTTCTTCTTCAAAAGTGGCTCCAGGGGTTTGTTTATCAAACCACCATTACCCCCGAACCATTCCTGTTATCTGCACTGCTGGCATGGGGTATTGCTCTCATTACTGTGAGCTACCACACTTTTCGCATCGCCATGCTCAACCCTGTGGATGCCATCCGCACGGATTGACCAGGGGTCAGCAATATTCCGGAGGGTTTTATCCATGTAAGAAAGGTAAAGGCTTCAATTGTTACTCCTTTAATGTTTAACCCCATAAAATTTTTGTACTGTGATATACCATTTTCTTAAAACCACCATACGCAACCTGGTTCGTCATAAAACGCATTCAGCAATCAATATTCTTGGACTCTCCATTGGTCTCGGTATTACACTACTTATTTGGATGTTCTTGCTTTATGAAAAAAGTTATGACCGGTTTTTTGACGACTATGACCAGATCTACCGGGTGCACAATACCATCAGTGTTGGAACGGGTGAATCGCAAACCCTTCCCACAGCCATGTTTCATACCACCGATTATGCTGTGGAAGAGCTACCCGAAATAGAGGAATATGTGAGGTTTAATGGATTTTTCCGAAGCCCTGCTCTCTCCTTTAAGGATAAAACCGTGTATCTCAACGATATCATGCTGACCGATTCTACGTTTTTCTCGGTTTTCAACATGTCATTTCTGGCCGGGTCACCCCAAAATGCGCTTTCTGAAACCAACTCCATGGTGCTTACCCGTTCATCTTCGCGGCTTCTGTTTGACAGTCCTTCCGAAGCTTACGGACAAATGGTCACCTTTAATGATTCTACCTACCAGGTCACTGCAGTCATTGAAGATATTCCCGACAACTCACACATTCACTTTACCGGGCTCATTCCCCATTATGGACAGGCAGAACCCGCAAAAAGGTCAGGCTACAACTGGTATACCTACTACAAACTTCGTTCTGGAACAGACCTGGAGCAGTTTGCAAAAAAGTTGGATGATATATCCATCCATAGAGTTATCCAGGGAAATCCCATGTTTGAGGGTATAACCATTAACCAGGAAAGCTATGTGATGAATATTGCAGATATACACCTAAACTCAAGCTATATATGGGAGATGAAAGAGAATGGTAACAAAAGAAATCTCATGATTTTTGGAGCCCTTTCCATATTTGTATTAGTGGTGGCTGTTATCAATTTTGTGAACCTTGCCACAGCCCGCAGCAGCCTGCGCTCCAAAGAAATAGGGGTAAGAAAGGTTTGTGGTGCTACCCGGTTTAGTCTGGTAAGACAGTTTTTGGCTGAATCCTTCCTGGTAACCCTGATTGCTTTTTTTCTTGCCATGGGAATGGCCGAAATATTCAAAGATTATTTTACCAACTCTCTGGGTTTGGTTGTGGAGTCGTCGGTGTTTTTTACTCCGGGGGGTATCGGTGTGCTGTTGGCTATTTTTATGCTTACTGGCTTTCTGGCGGGGATGTACCCTGCTATGTATTTATCCTCCTTTGAAGGGGTAAAAATCCTGAAAGGCGAACAGGTAAAAGGTACAGGAGGTAAGGGGTTCAGAAGGTCCCTTGTGGTATTCCAGTTTTTAATAACCATTGTGCTGCTCAGCTCGTTATGGGCCGTGAACCGGCAAGTAAAGCATCTGCAGGCACAGGATATGGGTTTTGACCAGGAACAGGTGCTGGTAGTAAGAAATGTGTCCCACCAGATTTCCGGTGCTTTCCAGGCAGTTTGCGCACAGCTGGAAAATCAGACCCGTGTTGAATCGACTGCAGGGGCCAACTTTGTATTTGCAGGCAGCAACCGGGTTGATCTTATCAGAGAAGAGGGGATGGCCATGGAATCGGGAGTTACTGCCGATATCATCAATATCGATCATGATTTTCTGGATCTTTTGGATTTGGATCTTCTGAAAGGCAGGAACTTCCATGAGGGTTCGCAAATGGATATCCAGTCAGCTTTTATTCTCAATGAAACAGCCGTCCAGGCGCTGAGTTTTGACAGCCCCCTTGACAAAAACCTGGATCTTTTTGGAGCCCGCGGGCCTCTGATTGGTGTGGTAAAGGATTTTCACCTGAAATCGTTGCATCATAATGTGGAGCCTCTGGTTTTTATGTACGCTCCATCAGGGTTTCCGCATATCTACCTGAAAGTTAGCCCCGGCAATATGCAGCAGGTTTTGCAGCAGGTGTCCGGTGTTCTTGCCGAATTTGATGCTGCCTACATCCCCGACTTTGTGTTCCTGGATGATACCATTCAGGCTTTTTATGAAAGAGAGGAAAGTGCGTCTGGTTTGCTTTCTGTAGGCACACTCCTGGCCATTGTAATAGCCATGCTGGGTGTATATGGACTGGCTGCTTTTACCGCCGAAAGGCGTGTTAAAGAGATGGGTGTCCGCAGGGTGTTGGGGGCTTCCATGCACAACCTCTTATGGATTTTCAACAAAGAGTCCCTGCTTATGGTCATAGTTGCCTTTGTCATAGCTGTACCATTGAGTTGGTACTTCCTTGAAGGCTGGCTGGATAGTTTTCTGGTGAGGGTTCCGGTAAATCCTTTGTGGTTTGTTGCACCGGGATTGGGTGTGCTTATGATGAGTTCTTTGATTATCAGTGCTCAAACCTGGATTGCATCTCACTCAAACCCGGTAAACAGTCTGCGATCCGAATAAATCAATGCTGTGTAAGCTGATTATTCCGGCTTTAGCCCCATATTGGCCTTTAGTTTCCCGAAAGAGGCTCTGGGAAACGCTGAGCGGGTTTTGACAAAATTTTTGCGGTAGGTGCTTTTATCCATTTGCTCCCAGGTTTCCCTCGACCATTCCTTAATGGCCGGCAAGGGCTCAAAAGCTGGTTCGGAACAGGGAACAGCAAACTTAATGTTGTGGGGGCACACCTGCTGGCAAATGTCGCAGCCAAAAATATACTGCTGGGTGTTGCTGGAAAGGGGTGGGGGAATATCCTCTTTCAATTCGATGGTGAGGTAAGAGATGCACCGGCGTGCATCCAGTTTTCCGGGTGCTGCAATGGCCCGGGTTGGGCAGGCATCCATACATCGTGTACATTTACCGCACAAATCTTTCTCGAAAGGGGTGTCATATTCAAGTTCAACATCCACAACAATCTCTGCCAGGAAGAAATAGCTCCCTTTGCGGGGAAGGATCAGGCAAGTGTTTTTGCCCGGTGCTCCCAGTCCCGCCTTTTGGGCCCAATAGCGCTCCATTACCGGTGCCGAATCGGTGAAAACGCGCGGCCCACTCACTGGTGTTTGCTTCTGGATAAATGCAAGCAAATGGTAAAGCTTCTCCTTGAGTACCGGGTGGTAGTCCTTCCCGGCAGCATATTGGGACACCTTGTAATGGCTTTGGGGGTTTTGAAAATCTTTTAGGTGGTAGTTGATGGCCAGGCTTATGATCGACTGGGAGCCCGGCACCAGCAAGGTTGGGTCGTTTCTTTTATCCCTGTGATTGGCCATATAGTGCATCTGACCATGGTGCTTATTTTCAAGCCATTGCTCGTAGATAAGTGTATGACCTGTATCCACCTTTTCTGCTTTGGCAATGCCACAGGCATCAAACCCCATTTGCAAGGCTTTGTCTTTGATAGCTTTGGTCAGCAGCGCTTTATGGTTGGACGGCAGGTTCATAACTAGTCAAAGAGGCTTCGCTGGGAGGGATTTTTTACCCGGCCAAGGTGTTTGTAAGCCATTTCAGTGGCTTCTCTGCCCCTGGGTGTGCGCATCAGGTATCCCTCCTGAATAAGAAAAGGCTCATAGACCTCCTCAATGGTGCCAGGCTCTTCGGCTACCGCCGTGGAAATGGTGGTAAGTCCAACGGGTCCGCCCTTGAATTTATCAATTAGGGTTGATAAAAGCTTGTTGTCCATTTCATCCAACCCGTTTTTATCCACATTCAGTGCGTCCAGCCCATAGAGTGCAATTTCTAAATCGATATCGCCGTTTCCTTTTACCTGGGCAAAATCTCTCACCCTTCGCAAGAGCGCATTGGCAATACGTGGTGTTCCGCGGCTTCGCCGGGCTATCTCAAGGGATGCCTCTTCACCGATTTTTACATTGATGATGGAAGCCGAACGTTTGATGATTCGGTTGAGCAGGGCTGTATCATAGTAATTGAGTCGGGCATTGATACCAAATCTTGCGCGTAGGGGAGAAGTGAGCAGGCCCGAACGGGTTGTGGCGCCAATAAGTGTAAACGGGCTTAAAGTAATCTGTATGCTGCGGGCATTGGGGCCCGTTTCGATCATGATGTCGATTTTATAATCCTCCATGGCCGAATACAGGTATTCTTCTACCACCGGGCTGAGCCTGTGTATTTCGTCAATAAAAAGCACGTCGTTTTCTTCCAGGTTGGTTAGCAAACCTGCCAAATCTCCAGGTTTATCAAGGACAGGCCCTGATGTGATTTTGATGCCCACCCCCATTTCATTGGATATGATATGGGCCAGGGTGGTTTTCCCCAATCCCGGAGGGCCGTGCAAAAGCACATGATCCAGCGACTCGTTGCGTTGACGTGCAGCATCCACAAATACTTTCAGATTATCTATGGTCTTTTCCTGCCCGCTAAAGCTTGAAAAGGTGTCGGGGCGTAAAGCCCTTTCAAACTCTTTCTCTACAGGGGTTAGCCGATTTGCTTCAGGATCCAGGAACTCATTTTTGGCCATGTTTTTAAAATTCTAATTTTAATGGTTTTTCAAATAACAAAATTAATGTTTTAAATGTAACTTTTTTGCAAGCTGTACTGCCAATTGAACCAAAACCTTGTTATCTATGTTGGATAGTATTATTGGTGCGGAAGATTTGATTATTTGTCCGGTTATTTTACAAAATGTAAGGAATACCAACAGATTTTTCTTATTTTTACTTCATCAACCATAGATGGATTGTACGTATAAAAATCAATAATTATAAAAACCAGTAGTTATGAGCGAAATAGTAGTGGCTATAGATTTTTCATCCTGCTCAGTGAATGCAATGAAAACAGCCGTAAATATTGCCAATGCATATGATGCTAATATTACAATGGTTCATGTTTGCAAGCCGTGCAGCGATGAATCGGTTTATGCCGAAACCCAGGATGCCCATTACCAGGAGGCGGAAAAAAGGTTTAAGGATATGGTAACCGATTTCAGCCCTTTGCTGAAAAACAAGTTACGCTACAAAATCAGGATGGGTAAAGTATATTCAGAAATCGTGAATGAAGCCAAATACAATGAAGCCATTTTGCTCATAGCAGGTACACACGGTATATCGGGGTTTGAGGAGTATTTTATCGGAAGCAACGCTTACCGGCTTGTTTCGCTTTCTCCCTGCCCCATGATAACCATCCGTACTGTGTTTCAAAAGAAACAGATAAAAAAAATATTGTTCCCCATAGATTCCTCACCCGAAACCAGGCAGAAAACCAATTTTGCAGCTGAAGTGGCCCGTACGTTGGGTGCCGAAATCCGGGTTTTAGGGGTGTATGACACTGGCATCAAAGATATCAGGCATAAAATCAAATCCTACTCCCAGCAGGTGAAACGATATTTTGATGAGCAGGGTATCCCCGCTTCCATTGATTTTGCCGAAGGAAAGAAAGCCTCGGGCATCATCCTGGATTATATTAGTATTCATGATTTGGACATGGTGGTGATGATGTCGGACAAGGACAGCAACACCATGATTATAGGCAATGAAGCCCAAAGGGTTATTAACCATGCACCGGTGCCCGTGTTGAGCATACATCCCAAAGAAACATCCAGTGCCAGTGTTTCATTTAGTGGTACCTGATGATGGATTTCAGGGAAAAAAACAATGAGGCTGTCTCCCCCGTGTGGACGGCCTCTTTTGTATACGGGCCAATGGGTGTCATTATTTTTTATCAAGGATCAGCAGATGGATAAGAAAAAACTAAGGGATAGCGTATTCAGAATTCAATCACCGGCTCAGTTCAACCAGGTCGCTGTTGAGGTTTTCCGGTATCAGTACACACACAATGTTGTTTACCGTAAATATTGTGACGCCCTTGGGGTCCAACCCCAAAAGATTCTTAACCATACACAAATTCCGTTTTTACCTATCGGGTTTTTCAAAAACCACCGGATTGCTACTTTTGAAGGTGAACCAAAAGTGACTTTTACCAGTAGTGGTACCACAGGTGCTCAAACCAGCCGCCATCTCATAAAAGATGTAAACATATACAGGGAAAGCTTTGTGAAAGCTTTTGAGATGTTTTTTGGAAAGCCGGAAGAATACCACATTCTTGCTCTTTTGCCTGGATATCTTGAAAGGAAAGGTTCTTCGCTGGTTTATATGGTACACGAACTGATCAAACTTAGCAATAGCCCGCACAGCGGTTTTTACCTGGATGAACTGGATTTGTTACAACAAAAGATTGAAAGGCTTGAGAAAGATCCACGGAAAGTATTATTGCTGGGGGTAAGTTTTGCTTTGTTGGATATGGCAGAAAAACATCCTGTTAACCATCCCCGTTTGCTGGTAATGGAAACCGGTGGCATGAAGGGGCGGCGGAAAGAGTTGGTGCGGGAAGAGCTGCATGACATCCTTTGCGGAGCTTTTGGCGTCGAAAATGTTGCTTCTGAGTACGGAATGACTGAGCTGCTGTCCCAGGCCTACTCGTATGGCAAGGGCATTTTTTCAACTCCTCCGTGGATGAAGGTTCTCATACGCGATATGAATGATCCTTTTCATATCCTTGCTCCCGGGCTTTCAGGCGGTGTATCGGTGATTGACCTGGCCAACCTGGAATCCTGTTCTTTTATTGCCACCCAGGATCTGGGCAGACAATTACCAGGTAACACCTTTGGTATTACCGGCCGATACGACAACAGTGATGTGAGAGGATGTAACCTTATGATAGAGTGAACGAGTGGATTCCTAACTTTCCTGCTTGTTGTTTTTGCAGATTTTTTCCTCTTTTTTTGTTTGCTTACTACGGTAGCCAACTTTTTTGCTTATTTTTGGCAAATGTAGATAGTATATTTTAAGCTTAAAGTGATAGAAAAGTTGGTAAAAATTTCTTTTCCGCGATTTTTTATGCAGCCTATTTATTTTGTGTGGTTGTTTTGGATATTGCTGAGTTCATGTGGACAGCATAGCGAAAACCTGCCTCATGCCAGCCAGGGAGTGCTGGATGCGGAAGGACTTTTTGCACGTGAATCGGTATCGTTATACCTGGAGGGTGAGTGGGATTTTTATCCGGGTCAACTATTAACTCCCCGGGAGGTGGAACAGATTCCATCATCACATGTAATCAGTGTGCCGGGCTTGTGGCCCACTTCTGGTATTGATGGTGAGCCGGTTTTTTATGGTACATACAGACTTCGCCTGGTCAATCATGGCCTTCCCCCTGTGTTTAGCATTCGCAACCATCAGATATATAGTGCTTTTCGTTTGTATATGAATGGGGAGGAAGTGCTGGCCAATGGCACGGTAGCCGAAACAAAGCAAAAGGAGGTGCCTTACTACCACCCCAAAACCATTAGTGTGCACACCCATGCAGATACACTGGATTTTGTTTTGCAGGTTTCCAATCATCATTATCGCAGGGGAGGAGTGGCCGAATCAGTGGTTGTGGGAAAAGCATCATGCCTGCTCAGGGATAACCTGCGTAGTGCAGGGCTCGATTTTTTCCTTACCGGCGGTCTTCTGATAATGGCCATTTACTACCTGAGCCTGTTCCTCGTTTTCAAAAGATACAGCCCATCTTTATACTTTAGCATTTTTATCTTTCTCATTATCCTGCGAATTCTGGTTACCGGGCAAAGACTCGTGCTTTTTATCCTGCCCGGAATATCCTGGGATAGCATGCTCCGTATTGAATACGGAACACTTTACCTGGCTCCTCTTTTCTTTGTCCTGTTTTTCAAGACTTTTTTTCAAAAAGAGATAAGAGTATCGCTGGTTAATGCAGTTATGACTGTTTCGGGAATTTTTACCCTGCTGGTATTGTTTACCCCTGTAAACTTTTTCGTCAGAACCTTGCCCATCTACCAGGGGTACTTGTTTGTACTCAGCTTGTTGCTGTTTTACTGGCTGTGGAAAGCCAGGGAACGTGAGAGGGACGGAGCTCTGGTTTTACTTATGGGTTTTGTTGTTATCTTTTTCACCCTGCTGCATGATATGATTTACATTGATGGGGCCTTACCCGGTAGTGGAATTTTCCCCGCCGGATTGTTCATCTTTATTTTGTGCCAGTCTTATGTGATGTCTTTAAAGTTTTCGCAAATCAACAAAGAGAATCAGTTGCTGTGGGATGAGCTGGACTACAAAAATAAGAACCTGGAAACCATCGTAGATGAAAGGACCCGTGAACTGACCAACCAGAAAAATCTGTTACAGAAAACCAATCATGAGCTGGAGAAGAGCAGGGAGAGCATGATGGATCAAAGTAAAATGCTTGAAGATATCAATGATTTGCTTGAAAAGGAAAAAGAAAAATCGGATCAACTTTTGCTGAACGTTTTACCCCAAAATATTGCCAATGAGTTGAAGATGTTTGGCAAGTCCCTGGCGCACAATTTCCCCAGTGTCAGCGTGTTGTTTGTAGACTTTGTGGGTTTTTCACGTGTGGCTGAAAATATTGATGCTTCTGTCCTTTTGGAAGAGTTGCATTTTTATTTTGCTGGTTTTGATGATATCGCCAAAAAATATAATTTGGAAAAGATCAAAACCATAGGCGATGCATACATGTGTGCCGGTGGTTTACGCGAAAATGCCGATGAAAGGGATGTACAAAACACGGTTTTGGCAGCCCTGGAAATCAACTCTTTTGTGCAGGCCTACCGCGAAGACAAAATTGTGATGAAAGAACCCTGGTTCAACTGCCGTATAGGAATCCATACAGGTCCTGTGATTGGTGGCGTCGTGGGTAAAACAAAGTTTTCTTTTGATATCTGGGGACCTACGGTAAATGTTGCCAAGCGGATGGAATCGGCTTGTGAACCTGGTAAAGTAAATATTTCAGAATTTACATACAGGCACCTGGAGAAGAATTTTATTTGCAAATCGCGAGGGCTAATTACTGTTAAACACAAGCAAAACATGCAAATGTTTTATGTGGAGGGATTGAAAAACACCTGAGAGAAATGATTTTTTCTTCTGTGAAAGTGGCAGGTAAAGTGGCGGGAGCAGGCCGCCGGGTTCTAATGGAGTGTGTCTGTTCTGTTGACTGCCGGGGCTAACACTAAGAAGTGACCAGAGCTGCCTGGAAGAACCAGAACCCGGCTAAAATAAGCAGTATTCCGGCTATAAATTCCATTTTTCTTCCAAAGCTTTCCTTGAACTGCATGCCATAAAGCAGTCCGCTGAACGAAAAGATCCATATCATGGCGGTCAAAATGGCTCCAAACCGCAAAGGGGGAAGTTGTAAAAACTGCAAGGCCACACCTGCAAACAAAATGTTCATACCCATGGCAAAAGAAAGTGCAAGTATCACGGGTGTTTGATTGATATCAAAAACTTTGAAAGCTGCTTTTTTCTTCCATGAGTGATAGAGCATTCGCACCCCTATCAGCAAAAACAGGATAAGCACGGTCCTTTCTCCTCCGTCGTCAATCCTCCTTTCCAGAATGGTGGCGGCAAAGTTGCCTGCCATTAGCAGGATAAAGGCGGTGGCAGCAAACAGTACTGATGCTTTCATGGGAGTACCTCTTTTTAATTCTCCACTGGCGCGCCCGTTGCTTAAGCTGATGGAAAAATACCCCATGGAAAGTAAAAGGGGAATCAAAAACAGATATAACTGCTGGAAGACTGACATGTTAGAAACGTTGGGGTTATGAAATTTCTTTTTGAACCAACTTCAATATTTTTTCAAGCCCTTGGGCATCGGCCTCATCAAAAGCATCGAAGTCTTTGCTGTCAACATCCAGCACACCGATAATTTCATTGTGGGCGTTTCTCAGGGGAACCACAATTTCGCTGTTGGAACGTGAGTCGCAGGCAATATGCCCGGGGAATTCATGCACATTGGGTACCACCATGGTCTTGTTTTGGTTGATACCGGCCCAGCAAACTCCCGTGCCTTTTTCCAGGAGCTGGCAAGCTGCCGGACCCTGGTAGGGTCCGGCAATAAGCTTTCCATCATCCAGAAGGTAAAAGCCTGTCCAAAAAAAATAATCCATTTTGTGGTGCAAAACTGCAACAATGGTTGCCAGCCTGGACAGGGTGTTGCCCGGTTTTTCCAAAAGGCTTTCCAGTTGTGTGTAAATTCGGCTGTACCGCCCTTGCTTTTTACCTTTGTCCATAATGTTGATGTTATCGTTTTGAATGATTGGGTGGATCGCCGGGGGTTATTTTATCTTTTCCAACTCCACCGTAAAGTGTCTCATGATGGGCTTTTCCGAAACGATGCGCAAACCTCTGTTGATTTTTTCCCTGCGCTGCCAGATGTTGGCCAACGATGTCGCCACATATTCCATATGATTGTTGGTATACGTTCGGCGGGGGATGGCCAGGCGAAGCAATTCGAGCCTTGGGTAACGGTTTTCCCGCGTCTTGGGACATCTGTCGGCCAGTAAGGTGCCTATCTCCACACCTCTAACGCCTCCTTCAAGATAAAGTTCAATGGCCAGGGTTTGGGCCTGGTACTCTTCTTTGGGCACATTGGGTAAAAACTTTTTAGCGTCTACAAATACCGCATGACCGCCCGTGGGTACCTGTATGGGTACATTGTAGTTTTGCAGCAATTCACCCAGGTAGGCCACTTGTCCGATACGCGATTCCAGGTAGTGAAAGTCAGTTCCTTCCTTTAGCCCTTGTGCCATCGCTCCCAAATCCCTGCCGGCCAGCCCGCCATAGGTAAGGTAACCTTCGTACATGATGTTGAATACGCTGGCTTTGTCAAAAATCTCTTTGTCACGCAGGGCCACAAATCCACCTATGTTTACAATGGCGTCCTTCTTGCTGCTCATGGTGGCCCCATCCACGTAAGAAAACATCTCTTTTACAATTTCGCGGATATTGGCATTTTCATAACCCTTTTCCCGGATTTTGATAAAGTAGGCATTTTCAGCAAAACGTGCTGCATCGAATAGAGGCATGATGCCATATTTCTTGCAAAGGGCTGATACTTCCCGGATATTTTCCATGGATACCGGTTGTCCTCCTGATGTGTTGCATGTTACTGTAATAATGCACATGGGGATTTTCTCCCGGGGGTGCTTTTTAAAAACATCTTCCAGCTTTTCAAGATCAATGTTTCCCTTGAACGGGTGGCTTTCTGCTGTGTTGCTGGCCTCATCAATGGTGCAGTCAACAGCCCGGGCCTTGCGGTATTCGATGTGACCCTTGGTGGTGTCGAAGTGAGAGTTCCCGGGAACAATGTCTCCCGACTTTATCAGGGCAGAAAACAAAACGTTTTCTGCTGCACGTCCCTGGTGTGTAGGCAAAAAGTATGGCATACCCAGCAGTTCTTCAACGGTTGCTTTCAATTTGAAAAAGCTTGATGAACCGGCATAGCTCTCATCTCCCAACATCACCTCCGACCACTGGTAATGACTCATGGCTCCCGTGCCTGAATCGGTGAGTAAGTCGATGAATACCTGCTCACTGCGAAGATTAAATAAATTGTAGCGGGCTTCGCGTATCCATTTTTCACGCTCCTCCCTGGTGCTGCGATACAAAGGTTCTACCACCTTTATTTTATAAGGTTCAGCATATGGCAATTCCATAATATGATAAGTTTTTGAAAGTTTGTAAATGAATTCAGTAAAAAAAAGAAGGGTGGTTGTCCGGTTAAAAACGGACACAAAGGAAAGGATTAATAAGCGTCTCGGCGCTTGATATTGCGGTAGTTATATTTACTGATATTTACCGGAAGTAGATGATTCATAGTATTTTCGCGTTCATATTTGGGTAGCAAATGTAATAAATTTTATCAAAATTCAGGTTTTGAGGTTAGGGAAAATCCATCTTTTTTGTAAAATGGGATAAACAAAGCCTCTGATTTAATTGTTACCAAAATAAGTTTTGGTTTATGCTGCAAAAAGCTTAATTCTGAAAAAGAGATGCTAATGTATGGATAGCATGCTTAATTTTGCAAACTAAATACTTTGAACATCTAAACACAGTAATTTTTTAAATCTGCCTCATTATAATGTTTCTTTCAGAAAAAACATACATGCCCTGTTGTTGCTCTTTCACTGCCAAAGCAGTGGCGGGGTTGTTTTTTCGGGAGTAATAAGTTAAAATAAAGTCATTCCGTGAGCCCTTTCATTGCATCAATGAAAGGGCTTTTTATTTGTATATGCCCCTGAAAACATCTTCTGTTACAAGGGTGTTTTTGATGGGCAGAACCGCAAAATGTAAAAGAGATTTACACAACCAACCATCAATCCCAAGAATAAAATGGAAAAGTTAAAAAAATTTACCGAGCAACTTTACAGGGATCATACATCAGAAGTTTGTCATATGCCTTGTAAAACCGATTCCAACCAGTTCATCAATGAAATGTTTCAGCTGTTGTTCCCCCTGGATGTGCCACGCAGTGTTGAGGAATACCAGTTGCGATTCAGGGAGTGTGAACTGCATTTTCGCAAGCTTTTGCATGACATCCGCATCTTACTGCCCGGGAACCCCCATGACATTATAGACACTTTTTTTGACGCTCTCCCGGGCATTTACAAAAAGCTCCGCATGGATGCCGAAGCCATTAACACTTTTGATCCTGCCGCAGCAAGTGTTCAGGAGGTTGTACATGCCTACCCGGGCTTTTTTGCCATTGCCGTTTATCGCATCTCTAATCAGCTGTTGCAACAAAACGTACCTGTTTTACCCCGTATCATTTCAGAATATGCCCACAGCCGCACGGGTATTGATATCAATCCCGGGGCAGCTATAGGCGATCGTTTTTTCATTGACCACGGTACAGGAGTGGTGATAGGCGAGACCACCCAAATAGGTGACAATGTAAAAATATACCAGGGGGTCACCCTGGGGGCATTGTCGGTTGAAAAGTCGATGGCTTCCCAAAAACGTCATCCTACCATCGAAGACAATGTTATCATCTATGCCGGTAGTACCGTATTGGGAGGAAAAACAGTGGTGGGGCATGACTCAGTGATTGGGGGTAATGTATGGCTGACCAGTAGCGTGCCACCCAACTCTATAGTGTATCACAAAAGCGAAGTAAAAATTCGTTCGGGGAAAAATTTTAATGAACCCCTGAATTTTGTTATATAAAACCCAATTTAGTAACCAATTTTTAATCAAAATGAAAGCAAACAACGTAGCAGAACTTATAGGAAATACGCCTCATGTGCGTATAAACCGCATTTATCCCGACGGTTACCAGGTGTGGATGAAACTGGAGAAGGACAATCCCGGGGCAAGCATCAAAGATCGTATTGCCCTTGCCATGATTGAAGACGCCGAAGCCACCGGTGCACTAAAGCCCGGCGGAACCATCATAGAACCCACATCGGGTAATACCGGGATCGGGTTGGCCATGGTGGCAGCCATCAAAGGGTACAAAGTGTTGTTGGTGATGCCTGAAAGCATGTCGTTGGAACGGCGTCGAATCATGAAACTTTTTGGGGCTGAGTTTGTCCTCACTCCACGTGAGAAAGGGATGAAGGGAGCCATCGAAAAGGCGGAGGAGCTTTTGAACAGCACTCCCGATGCCTGGATGCCCCGGCAGTTTGATAATCCGGCCAACCCCCGGGTGCACAGAGAACAAACCGCACAGGAAATTCTTGATGATTTTCCCGAAGGTTTCGACTATTTGATTACCGGGGTCGGTACAGGTGGTCATATCAGTGGGGTGGCACAAGCACTGAAGAAAAAGTTTCCCGATATGAAAGTATTTGCTGTGGAGCCTGCCCTTTCCCCGGTTATCAGTGGCGGAGAGCCCGGACCACACCCTTTGCAGGGTATTGGTGCAGGGTTTATCCCCAAAGTTTTGGATAAAGAACTGCTGGATGGGGTAATTACCGTCAGCAAGGAGGAAGCTTTTGAGTTTACCGCCCAGGCTGCAAAGAAAGAAGGCTTGTACATTGGCGTATCTTCAGGTGCCTCCCTGGCAGCTGTTCACAAAAAGCTGCCCGAAATCCCCAAAGGTGCAAGGATTCTCACTTTTTGCTATGATACTGGTGAGCGATACCTCTCGGTGGAAGGGCTTTTTGAATAAAGTGGCAAAAGTGCCGAATCTCTGCCGGATTTAATCGGAATGGGATTGATAGTTTGTGCTGGTTTTGCCGGGGCTATTGATAACCCTGCACAATCAGTACAAACTTTCGACTTTTCCGCAAATTGCGTTTGACAAGGCTATAAACCTTTAAGCTTTTTCACTTCATTGAAATGGTCAATGGCTTGCTTTTCGAAACGCTCACGTGAAGTTTTGCGGTAATCTTCATATTCGCGTTGCAGCTCATTGAGCTCGCTGGTTTTGGTGCGTGTGATGTGATGTGTCCTTTTGAAGGCAATTAACAAAATGGCCAGCAGGGCTACCAGCCCGGCAATCACAGACCATAATAACACATTGTAAAACGTTTTATTGGTTGACACGCCCAAAAGGTTGATGGTGTCGCGATTACGAATGGCCTCCAGGCGAGCTGCTTCGGTCTCCTCCAACGCCTGTGAAAGGGAGTCCTGCAACACTTCAGCCTCTGCCAGGTTGTTCCTCAGCATCTGTTCGGTTTGATAGGCCTGGTTAATGGAGTCAACGGCATTTCTCCTCACCTTCTGAAACATATCTTCACGGATGGCCCTGAAGTTTTCATAAATATTGGTCCGTTGGTGCAGGTAGTCAAACTGTTGCTCCAGGGTCCCCTCATCCAGAATTTCGGGCCC
>SLQX01000190.1 GCA_007131245.1 Bacteroidales bacterium | reverse complement strand
CCATGTGCCATTGATCCTTTCATCTCAAACAAACCACCCGTATAAGGTACTTCAACAAATCCTGCTGTTCCAAAATCTAACTTAGGCATTGGCCGGGCATTGGCTGACCAAATTATCGAACCAGAAGAAAGTGCCGTATTTTCATTTCCAAGCGTCTCCTCCCACCAACCTGCCCGAACCCGAAGATATTGGTCATAGCTCAACTCTACAAAAAGCTGATGATACCAAAACTTCTGGTTTCCATCATAGCGATTTATCAACTCTACTCCATAGTTGACATCCCAGGTTACACTGGTATCTTTCCTCGAAAAAACACCTAGTGAAAGCAATCCAGCCGAATTCTCAAGATCATATTTACCAAACTCATTAGCCTTGAGCCAGAAAGGGGTGTTTTCCCCTGAACCTGCATGTGCATGAAAGTCAAGTTGTATGTCAGGCATATTATCAGTGGCTGCTGCAAAAGAAGGACAAACTAACCACAGCCACATTGTCAGTGCACCAAAGAGCAAAAACCTACTCATATTCTGTTTATTAGGATAAAAAGGAAGCAAAAGTACAACATTTCCACAACAACCGAATCAGATAAATCCCCTATTTTATAAATTGGCATCTTATTCATAATCGTAAAGGGATCAAACCAGATTTTAAGCTGGCTATTGTTTACATATTCATATTTGCATTTTACATGGAAACCTTGGTGGTCGGAGATATCTTGCAGAGGTCGCTTTAAGACTCATTTGTTATTTTTTCAAACAGCGACTGTGCCAGAAGTAAATGCTAAAGACCTAAATCAACCAAGGTGGCAGTGGGATACAATAACTCAACTGGCAACATTCTCCAGCTTTGATGAAACGTCTATTTTTTTATCTGTGGGAATCACCACTGCCTCCCCGAAAAGCAAAAAGATAATCCCAGGGTTGGATCACAAGTACAATTTAAGTTAAGTAAAGAGCCCCCCTCTCCAATAATGAGTTTAGCTCACTATTTTTGCCCGGGGTGTTTTACATCTTTTGAGCGGCAAAGGCTTCCCATTCCCGGAAATCCTCCTCTTTCATCACCCGGGGTACTTTTACCTGTCCTCCTTTTTGTTTGGTTTCTTCGGTCCACTGCTGGAATAACTTATCGGGGACCAGCTTAACCTCCACTGACTTGAGTGCTTTGGTGCGTGCTACTTTGTAGTTTTTGTTATTTTCCTTCAGGAACCCATCCAGCTTGTCGGCAACCTCTTTTTCATCTGCCTTAATATCATCACTGATGCCCAGGTACCAACGGTGAAGGTATTCGCCTTCCTCCATAACAGCGGCAACGGTAAATTCTTTCACATCACAGTCATAGATATCTTCAAGCTGGCGCATGGCTTTGTTCATTTGTATGACAGAAAGCTGTGAGCCCACCACGTTGAGAAAATGTTTGGTACGGCCGGTAATTTTTATCTCCGCCCGTTTTTTATCGGTAAAGACGATGGTATCGCCAATCATATACCTCCATGCCCCTGCCACCGTGCTAATCACCAGCACATATTCCACTCCTTCTTTCACCTCTTCAATTTTCAGCGCCTTGGCACCAGGCCGGATACTGCCATCCTCATCTACGTTCTTTTCGGTAAAGGGTACAAACTCGAAATAAATACCATTGTCGGTAATCAGGGCCATGGAGTCAGTATTCTTGCGTATTTGGGTAGCCAGGTACCCCTCGGAGGCCAGGTAGGTGTCAATTACGGTAATGGGCTTTCCCGTGATGCGTTCAAAACTCTTTTTGTAGGGTTCAAAGGCCACCCCGCCGGAGGTATACACCAGGAAGTTGGGCCAAATCTCATGGATATGCTTCACATTGTAATACTCGATAACACGCTTAATCATAAGCTCTATCCAGGAAGGTATTCCCGAGATGCTTCCGATATCCCATTTATGGGCTTCTTTTGCCAGGGCATCAACCCGTTTATCCCAGTCATCAATGGAGGAAATCTCTTTCCCGGGCCTGTAATATCCTTCAAACCAAAAAGGTAACTGGCTGGCACTGATACCACTGATTTCCCCTTCGTAATGGTCGTTGACCTTTTTCAAGTCAGTGCTACTTCCAAACATCAGGATTTCCTTTTCGAAAAACACGGCGGGTAAATCAAAATCGGCCACCCCTTTAATTTGATGAATACCTGCCCGACGAATGGACTTCATCATATCTTCGGTAACAGGAATATGTTTCTTTTTGCTCGTAGTACCGCTGGATACCGCAAAATACTTAACCTTGCCCGGCCAGGTTATATCTTTGCCCCCCTCCAGCACCTTCTTCCACCATTGGTCATACATTTTGTCGTAGCTATGGTATGGTACTTCTTCGGCAAATGTATCACGCAGTTTCCCCGAGGACCGGATTTCCGAAAACTGGTAATACTTCCCAAAAGATGTGGATTCGGCTTTGTACAAAAGCTGTTTCAAAACTTCTCTCTGGGCTTCCGCAGGATTGGGGTTGGTAAATATTTTATCTGCAACCTCTACAGCTTTTTTAATGATTTCTCCTATTACGGCCATAGTATTCTTCTGTATTGATGAACTTAATTACAAATTGTTTCTTTACAAAAAAAGGAACAAGAATTCCGGCAAATTGTTATAAAATCTGGATGGTTTTCACCGGACAGCCAGCCATCGACAAACCTTATCTAAAATAACCATACAAAAGTATTTCTTTTATTTGAGCTAATCGGCTTTCCCTTTGTTAAATAATCTTTCAAACCAACCTGTTTATTTTAAACAAAAAGAGCCCACTTGTGGGGCTCTTCTTGTTGGGTTATAAATTATCATTGGTTGTCCAAACGGATTGAATATCCATGAAAGCTATTTCGAATAAACAACCCTTTTCACCTGTGACTGTCCATCTGATTCAAAATAGATGAAATACATTCCTGCGCTTCTGCTATCAGGAGTAAACATCAGCTGGTGATGGCCTTCAGACTGTATCCCGTCGGCCAGTGTTTGAATCAATACACCGCGGACATCATAAACTTTAACTTTCACATGTTTCCTGGCATCCAAACTGTAATCAACATGAACAGACTGGCTAAACGGATTGGGATGTGCGGAAATATCCTGCAGAACAAAACCGGGTTGAGAGACAGAGGCAGGTATTTCTCCTACAACAACCATCCTGTTAATGGTTTTGATTTCTTCATCGCCCGACATAAAAGTAAGGCTGTAAAAGTTATAGCCTAAAGAATCAGGATCAGCCTGAATCTTCACCTCCATGGTATGTGAGGCACCAACTTGTAAATCACCCAGTTCCCACATGGATTTTTCCGCATACAAAGAGAGTCCTCCCTCAAAGGACAGGTGTGCTTCTACATCATGAAGCACTTCTGTACCGTTATTAAATACATCGAACTGTACATCAAAGGGGTTGGGAGCAAGTATTCCATCAACAAAATCGAGGTACATAGGCGCTGATGAATTCACAGCCAGGGGTGGCAGCAAATCGATATTAGGCCTGAAACTCCGCTGGGCTTTATTATTGGAAAGATTACTTTCCAGAATGTCGTTGTCCGGATCCACGACGATGTAAATACTTCTGTATTCGGGATTCGATGGTACCACAACAGGAACGGTGAAAGATTCACTACCATAAGATTCAATATGCTCCAACACCTCTGTATAATAGGGAGAAACCTGGTCGCTGCCATCAGGGTCATTGAGGTACACCTCACAAACTATATTTGAAGCTTCAGCAAGACCATAATTATGGACTGTGAATGTCACATCAATTTCATCGCGGGGGGCAAATACAGTATCTGAAACAGAAAAAGCTATATCGGAAGACGAGACAGCAAGGTCGGGCAAGTCAAAGGAGTACTCAAGCGCCATGAAGTCGGCACCAAATCCTCCATTACTTTGCAAAACAGACATGTTTTCTGTGCCTTCAATTTTATATACCCAGGAACCGCTTGATGAATTGAAATTATAGCCCTGTCCCTCTTCCAATGTTCCTTCCCACACAATGCTGGAGTTATCATAAGGAAATTGGTCATACTGACCCAAACGGGTGATGGTAATTTCATTGTCGGCTGCAAAAGAGAAGACATCGATTCGGCTTCCTATGGTAGGGACATAAAAAAGGGTTCCAGCACCGGTACCACTTCTATCAATGGCTTTGGTCATGTAATAATAATTACCCGACCAGGTTCCGTAGGGTATGTTGGAGGCGGTAACCGGGTTGGTGGCCTGAACTTTCCAAAACACTTTATCATAAATGGGATAGGTTCCCACCTGGCCCTCCTGCAGGGTCCAGGTTTCTATCTCATCACCCGTGTCAAGATTAGTAATTGTTACCTCGGTGTCATCGTAATAGGCAGCAACTGTGATGCTATTGGCCCAGGAGCCGGCATAACCCGAATAACCATAAAAAAGTTCCCCGGTAAAGGTTCCATTGGAAGAAGGCACATAATAATCCTGGTCGGTGTAAGATAAGGCAGAGACTGGTTTATCACTGAGGACTTGTACCGCTGTAGAATAGGGTATTGCGTCGATCTGCGCAAAAGATAAATATTCACCTGCATTAAGGCTTGTGCCGTAAATATAGGCATTGGTTTCCAGGTTTCGTACCGTGAAACTGGTATTGTCTTCATAAGCGAAAACAATGAAGTCGTCGTTGGAATCAAAGGGGCTCATCATATAAGTATTCAATTTGGTTGATGTACCCCTGCCCGATTCATCCACAGCAAAGTATCCATTTACGGTATTTGTAACGGCATCGCCAACCAGCACAGTGAAAGTATTGTTACAAACAATACGGTAAACACCCTGCCCGGTTATAAAGTTATGAAACTCATCCGCATCAAGAGTCTCTGTGGCAAGCAGGTCATTATTGGCATCGTAAAACTGGAATTCAGTATTATCAAAATACGAAAACACAATAATATCGTCAAAAGTAAATACGGTAGTGGCAAATCCGCCATCTTTTGCTTTCTGAGCATCCAGCATCTGAATTTCCTGGGTGGGTAATTCGGGGCCCGTGGGCTTAAACAATCCTCCAGGTGTATTACTCTGCTGATTCTGTGCCTGTACCAACAAAATGGGAGTAATGACCATTAAACTGATAAATAGTAGTTTCTTTTTCATTGGGTTTGTTTTTGTGATTTATAAATTAGATTAAAAAGAAATAAGAACACACTAAAACAATGCTTAGTTAGTCAAATTTAATCATTATAATCAATTTTATCAAACGTTTACTTAATTGTTTTTTCAATAATTACACCTGCAACGTAAATTTTAAAAAGAGTGGCGGGAGCCTGCAGCATATTAGGGAAACGCTTAAAAAAAACATCCCAAATAAAATGGCTATGAGCCGGCAATAACCGTCCCATAGCCATAATAGTTAATTCGTTATTCAAATCCCCTGTCAAATGCAGGGGATTAAGGATTAGAAGTTGGGGTGATAAGATTCTGCAGCAGAGAAGAATGCACCCACCAACAGACCCAGGAGGGTGAAAAATACCACCACTACCAGAAGGACAATTACAAGCACCTTGACGCTACTCTCCTTGGCTTTAAGGCTTTGGGTAAGTGCATTATAAATCATCCACAACCCATAAGCATTGATAAGCAAGCCCACAATCGTTGAAAGTGCAGGTGAAACGGCAATTAAAAATCCAAATATGGCATTGATGGGTGTCAAAACCATCATGGATGCTGTAACGCGCACATTGGCTTCGTAATCGGTAGAGCCACTACAGATAGCTGAAAATATTAACATAATGACTCCCCCAATGAATAAGCCAATCAGGCTCGCAAAAAGGGTCCCAAAAATGGCCATTACTCCTACTGCAGATGCACCAAAAGGACCTACACCGGCAATGTTAAGACCAGCCAAAACCCATACATAATAAATAATTCCGGCAACAAGACCGTAAATTAAAGCTTTAATCAAGGGTTCGACAAATCCTCCACTGGTTTTCATTTCTGAAAAATATTCACGTGGATTTTGCAGTGACTTTATCGAACCTGCAATAAACTCATTGAAGTCAAAACTCTTTTCGCTCATAGTTTCTAGTTTTACGTTTGTTTAACGAAAGTAATCATTTTATGATAATATTTAATAAAAACCTCTTAACTAATAACAAAACAATCCCTGGCTATAATGCGACCTAAACATGCCAAAGGCTGGGTTTATAACAATTATGCCTAATATAATAAATCTACAACAAGGATACTCTTTTAGGGTTCCTCTACGAAATAAAAGCCCGAAGGTTACTAAACTCCCTCCAGGCTTTTACATTCTAATTCAACGGGCCAAAAAGAAATGGCTAGTTGTTAACCTGCAGCTTTCTTGTGTGAACTCCTTCCAAAGTATGAACCCTGACCAAATACATGCCGGGCTCAAAATCACCAACAAATATTTTAATAGCGTCGGTACTGTAATTGTCAGCAAATACCACTCTTCCGGAAAGATCCACTACTTCAATCCGCTCCACAACACTTTCTGAGGTAATGTTAACCTGATTGTCAGCAGGGTTGGGATAGATGTTCAGAGAAGCTCCGGTCAACTCATCCACTGAGTCAACAAAGTCAAAATGAGCTGTCAGGGTTACATCAGCAGCAGGCATGATATATTCAAGGGTAGCTTCGCTGCTAACTTCCTCCCCGTCCGCATCTTTCCAGTTGATAAACTCATACTGATCAGCAGCGGTGGCAGTCAAGGTAACAGTTTCTCCTTCTGCATAAGTACCAGCCCCTTCAACCGTTCCTCCAACTTCGGGATCAACTTCAAGGGTAAGAACGTACATGGCTTCCACAAAGTGGGCAGTAAGGGTTACATCCTCAGCCGGCATGACATACTCAAAGCTATGCTGATCACTTACCTGCTCTCCTTCAGCATCGGTCCAGTTCACAAACTCAAAGCCATCATGGGCTGTAGCACTTACCATCACTGTTTCACCCTGCTGGTAGTCACCTGATCCTTCCACCGTACCTGCCTCTTCTGGATCAGCAAACAGGGTCAGAGTAAATGTATCAGGCGCTTCCATAAAGTTAGCGGTAAGGGTGACATCTTCGGCGGGCATAGAAAAAGTAAACTCAGCCAAGTCACTCACCTCTTCGCCCTCGATGTCTGTCCAGTTTACAAAAACAAAACCTTCAGCAGCGATTGCACTTACAGCAACATCCTCACCTTCTTCATATTCACCTGCTCCATCCACTGTTCCAAATCCTTCCGGGTCTACATCCAGGGTCAGGGTAAACAGTTCAGGTTCTACATACTCATAAACGCTTACATCATCTAAAAACCAATGGTGAGCGAACTCTCCTTCATACACAAATGCCAGATAAATGGTATCCCCCGCATAAGCATCCAGAAGCAGGGTTGTTTCAACCCATTCATCAAGGGGATCTTCCATCTCCCAAACTTCAACAAAATCTCCATCAGCAGGGTCGTTGCTTCCGGTTGATATTTGCAAGCTGCTTTTCTCATGGTAATTAACCCATCCTATATAGGACCAGAAAGAAAGCTCATACTCATTACCTTCGGGGATTACAAGCCCGGGAGTTATCAACCATCCTTCATGCATAACATTGGTTGCGCTGTAACCGTGGAATGCACTTTGACTTCCCCCCGGCGTATGGTTTTGATCTTCGGAAAGCACCCATTCCCTATCTTCGCCCTGTAAATTGTAACTTATCCATCCTTGGGGTGGAAACTCCTCTCCCTCAAAGTCTTCAAGCCAGGGGAATTCGGTTATGATTCCGGGTTGCTCAACTGCTTCTTCAAATATGGCTATCAAGGTTGTATTGAAGGCCTCCATTGTATATTCAAAGACAGCCTCATCACTCACCTCAAAACCTTCTGAATCAATCCACTGTACAAATTCATAGCCATCAGCTGCAGTTGCAGTAACTGTCACCTGTTCACCTGCTTCATACTCACCGTCACCCTCTGTAGTTCCAGCACCCTCTGGATGTACAACAAGGGTCAGGGTATAGAATACAGGATCTACCGGCTGGGTCTCTGTAATACGCTCTTCAGGCAGGTAGAAATCATCACCTCCGCCAACGTCCCAGACTATCTCGTAACTGGCATCCACCCAAATCTCACCCGTGGTGGTAGTGAAAACCGGGTCTCCTCCATCAGGGGCTTTCTGATATTTGGTCTCTCCATTTTCAGCAAACCTCACCTGGTAGGTGATGGGTGCGGCGACATCCTCAACATCAACCTGGGCAAACCACCAGCCCAAATCTTCGTCCCATGCCAGGGTGGTTTCTGTCCAGTCTTCTCCTCCATCAAACGGTCCCCATACCTCCGGGTCGTGGGGGTCGTTGTCCATCCAGTCGGGGCCGCGGAAGTAGAAGGTTACGAACTCAGGCTCCTCTTCAACAATCACATCCACCATAGCGGTATGCTCAGCGCTGTTGGCAATGCCATCTATGAGCTCAAGTGTGCCCTCAAAGGTATACGTGCCGGCGGTGCTGCCATCGTACTCAGGGCTGCCGCCATCCCAGGTTACCGAAAGAGTTGCGTTGCTATCATCCTCAAGGGTG
>SLQX01000095.1 GCA_007131245.1 Bacteroidales bacterium | reverse complement strand
TCTTTCAGTTGATCCAGGTCAACCACATCACAAAATGTATATTGACCATCGATCAATATCTCACAGGGACTATCTTTCATCAGAATATAATTTAGTTGGTCGCAGACGAAATATTAAGAAAATGCAGCCATGGATATTCGCAATAATAGCCCTTTTTATATGCAGGACACTCTTTTGTTGGTTTCTGTGGGTTCAACCCAGGGTGTTAACTTCAGAAACCTCTTGAATCCACCAGAAAAGACTCTGTGTAAGATTAGCAAAGTGTTTTTGGTAAACCAAAGATCCAAATTATTTCCATAGAAAACAACAACACCTCGCATTATTTTTTCTATTGAATATAAGGTAAAAACTGTTGTCCAGCGGTCATATCAGAGCAGATAATACCGATACATTTGCCATAAAAAAACCGCAACCCATCAGCATGTTAGCTAATAGTGTTACGGTGATTTTTTTAATTGCAGGATGAACTATACCAGCTCGGCTTCAAGCTTGATAGTAGTACCTGTAAGTGCTTGCGAAACAGGACAGTTCTTTTTAGCCCCTTCTGCTATTTCCATGAATTTATCCTTTTCAACACCCCCTGCTTTCACCTTGGTTTTGAGCAATATTTCTGATATGGCGAAGCCACTCCCTGTTTTTGCCAGGGTAACTTCAGCTTCGGTATTTATTTGTTCCGGTTTATAGGATGCCTGATCCAAAGCGTGCGCCAGAGCCATAGAAAAGCAGCTGGCATGCGCTGCACCAATCAGCTCCTCGGGGCTTGACGCCGATTTATCATCTTCAAAGCGTGTGGTAAACTTCAATGATCCTTCGTGTCCGCTGGTTCTAAGTTTATATGTTCCTTTTCCCCCGGGAAGGTTCCCTTCCCATTGTGCGTCTGCAAAATGTTTACTCATGGTATAAAGTTTTTAGGTTAAAAATTTAATTGAATTGCTTGTTGGCTTTCAAAAGCTTAGAAAATAAAACGATGACACAACATATTATGTACACCCATCATGTTCGCTTTGCCTTAAGCAACAACACCTACAATACGGATTTGTTTATCCTGTGGCTATTACGACTTATAAGAAAAGTTTGCTTTCAACCCTTATTGATGCCTGCTTGCTTTGGTTTTATTCACTAACTAACAATCTCACCCTATAGCGAAAAAATGCCGGAAGAGAACCAAAAGCAGATACTGCCCATTAAGAGGGTATAGACAAGGGGATGACAAAAAATTTGTTGAATCTACCTGGCTTTCATCCATAGTGGGGTGAACGGAGCACCTGACAGTTTTGGTTTAGGGAAGTTCAACATTTTTCAAAACACAACTTTTTACCTGAGGTTTCGGATGGCACGTTTTACGTGATCCTTGATTCTCCCATAGACTTCGGTTTCACTGCCCTGCCCGTCCACTTCAACAAGAATTTTATTGTTGCGATAATAGTTAACAATACTGTCGTTGCGCTGGGCATGTTCTTCAAGCCGGGCGACAATTTTAGCGGCATTATCGTCGTATGGCATACGGTCAGGGGTTTTGCTGCGGGCATCCAGCCTTTTTACCAATTCCAGCTGGGGCACCTGCAGGTTTACCACAAAATTGATAGCACAGTTTTTCTTTTTCATTATACCATCCAGGATGTAGGCCTGAACCAGGGTTCGAGGATAGCCTTTAAACACATACCCGCGGTTGTTACCATCGGATTCTCTTAGCTTTTTTTCAATAAGGCGGATGACAATTTCATCGGGGACCAGCAAACCTTTTTCCAGGTAAGGACTGATTTGTTCAGCAAGACTGGTTTTTTTCCGGGTCTCTTCTTTCAATAATTCGCTGGTGGAAATATAGGTGAGGTTAAAATCCCGCGCGAGTTTCTTGGCCTGGGTGGTTTTCCCGGATCCCGGAAACCCATAAACCATGATATTGATGGGCTTACTGTTGATCTCTTCAATAATATGCTCATTGATACGGTTGAACACCTCTTCAGTTGTACCCAAACCGTTTACTTTAACCAGCTTATCTGTATCCTGGTAAAACTCCAGCAAAGGCAAGGTTTTTTCATGATACTCCTGCAATCTTTTGCGGATAATGGCTTCGTTGTCGTCGCTCCTCCCCTGCTCTGATGCCCTTTGCAAAAGGCGCTTGGTGCATTCCTTATCCGAAATTTCAAGGATTATAATTTTACTCAACGAGGTTTGAAGACCGGTAAATAATCCATCCAGAATATAAGCCTGGACATAGGTGCGCGGAAAACCGTCAAACAAAAAGCCATCACTGGATTTTTCGGCCTGTATGGCATTACCTATGATTTGAACAATGATTTCATCATCCACAAGCCCCCCGGACTCAATTATCTTTTTGGCCTGAAGACCAAGCTTTGTGTCAGCCTTTAATTCTTTCCTCAGTGCCTCCCCGGTAGAGATATAGGTAAGATTATAGTGGTTCATCAGTAACTCCGACTGTGTCCCCTTTCCTGCCCCCGGGGGGCCAAATAGAATAAGATTCAACATAGTTACATGTTTTGACGTATGGGTGTTGTATTGCTTGATAAGGGTTATCTACAAAAGTAAAATTATTATTAAAGAAATAAACAGAATTTGTGGTTTTCATCTTTTTTTCAGCCTAATTTAGAACGTGTATTACAACGCCTGCTAAAACTAAACCTAAAAAAATGCTCTCAACTGCACGGTTCCGGTATGTATGGCAGCAACATCAGGAGGTTTACGTCCATGGTAGTTCAGGTTCAACTGCATATATTCATTCAGGTTGTGCTGCCAGTTTATATTCCAGAGATGGTTGGTTCCCTCCCGCAAGCCCTGTAGTATTTCAAAAGCAACAGGGGTATCCAGGTCATAGGGGTAGTCTATCTGAGAAACCTGGTACCTGAGCTGAAGGTTCCCTTTAGCCGGAAAACTCCAGCGAGACTCAATAGTGCCGGAGTGCGTGCCCGCTTTTTCCAATAAGTTACCCTCCAGGTTTTTTTGCTCCATATACCCATAGATAAAACGTAAACGGATATTCCTGCCGGGCTGATACTGCATGGAGGGCTCAAGCTCATAAAACCGGATGTGGTAATTTCTACGGGCAAAAAACTCGGATTCATTGATACGTTGCCCGGCATCTCCTCTTAGCTGAAAAGAGATCATCCGGCTGATATTTACACGGGTTCTCAGCACATTGGATTGGACCTGACGACTCTCAAAGCCATTACTCATCAGGTTTTTATTACGGTTTTCCTGGAAGGTCCATTCAATGCTGTACACCGGATGTGCACGGTTAAAGTACAAAGCGTTGCGAACCTGTGCATTGAGACTTATTAACAGGGTGTCGCCGGGGTTGATCAAAAAAGGATTGAACCTTTTTGCATCCAGACCGCCTTGTTTGCGATTATCTATACGGTAGTTAAGCCGGTTGGAAAACCGGGACATGAACTTTCTCCACCCCTCTTGATCTCGCCAGGCAACGGCGGGATCAATATTCACACTATGGCTGACAGCGGTAGAATAAACAGGAATAAATTCGTCGGTTGGAATGAACACACGGATGAAGTTGGCCTCATCAGGATAGGGAGCCACCTCAAACTCATCCAACTCCATGATACCATTCCCGTTGTAATCGTTCCAAACGTATACACCCTGTCCCGGCGGCACCTCAACATACATATACTCACGTTTGCGTTCTCTTCCGCTGGCGGTCTCATAAAAAACACGTGAAGTAACCACTCCATCTCCCCATCTTGCGTTATAGTCAATACGACCGTTAAGTGTACGTTCACTTTGCTCTCCCGGATAAGTTTCTTTTTGCACCTGGAGTTCACGATAGGTTGCTCTAAGGCCGATACGATGATTGGGATTGCGGCTGTAGCGGTACTGCACACCATATTCGCCAGCAATGCTGGCTGTTTCAAAGCTATCTGCCCGGGGTATACCATCGATGCGATGCTTGTAAAATGCCCGGTAGGTAGTGACCGACGTATCAGGGTTCTGGACATATACTTCCCACTGATCAAAATTAAAACTTGAACGAGACAGGGAGTCGCCTGCAAAAAAACGGTTGTCCTCCATCAAATGCTCCACCCCCGCAGTAAGCAACCCCAGGTCTCTTGAATAGGCTGCCCGGTGCCGATAAAAAGATGTTTCCCGTATTCCGCTACTGTTCAACAAGCTACCGTAGTACGCCAATTTATTCCTTCCGAGGTTCAAGTTTTTGCTGAGTTTATGAAGGAGTCCCTGATACTGTTCTCCTTTGACAAAAGCCCGGAAATCATACTGAGCTGACCCCCTTTGGCTGTGCCGTGCACTCAGTGTTAAACCTGGCATGTGTTCAGCACCAGGCTCCAGACCCGCTTCAGGAAGGTTCCAGTCACGGTTAAACTCCACATCACGATACCGTTCAAGGGGAGTAAAACTGCGGTTGGTCATCTCATAAGTAACAGCTGAAGCCAGCTCCCATGCATCCCCCTTTGTCTGCCCGATATCCATTTTGTTATCCACCCTGATTCTGAAGGCATGACCCAGCTGATTCTCCTTGTGCAAGTCAGAAAACAGGTTTAAGTCGCGGTTGGACAGGGCATACTCAATATTGGCAAAGCTGTTTTCAGATAGTTTGATATCGCCTCCAAGGGTAAGCATCTGGTGTTTCTTGGGTGTGACGAGCCTGGCAATTGGCTCATGCGTCCCCTGGGGGATGCCGTTTTGGGGAGCAACCCACTCATAAACCCTGCCATTGGCAGAAGTATTCACCTGGCGATAATTTCCATTGCCCTCACCCACAAAGGTAAAGCCCAGCTGGTAAACCGCTTCATCAGCATCGGTGGAATAGACAAAAACCGTATCAAAGCCAAGACTATCGGTCAATCGGTACATCACACGGTCGTTCTCAAAACCAGTGCTGTCGATATTCCAGTCAAAAGCATGTTGCAGACTATCGCCCGCAGCAGCCATTATAGCTTTTCTTTCCTCGGATAATTCCTGATAAAGAGGTTGATTACGGTGATCCTGCTCATTGAAAAAATTAAGTCTGAAGGAAACCTTGTCATACTCAAGCTCGGTGCTGGCATAAACCATCGACCGGGCATAGTTTCTTTCTGCATATTCAAATTCAACGATAATGCGACTTTCACGATTGATCAGCACCGTTGACATGAAAGTTATTTCGGCCGTGTTGTAATCAATCACATAATCGTGATCCATACCCCTTTGTAGCAGTTGCCCATCCACGAACACCCTCTCGGTTCCGGCCAGTATTAGTATGAAGGATTCATTTTCAGTTCCTGTGAGTCGGTAAGGGCCCTGGTTTCCTTCCATACCCTGGATCTCGTTACGCGCATATTTTCCCCTGGAGATGGCACCGGCAGCGGTAGCACTGATTCGCCCCCCTCCCAGCACGGTGGGTTCCGCCTCCTGGCTTTGGTAGTTTACTTTGCCACCCCTTGCCTTCCTATTGAGATAAAGGAAGTGGCCGGGCGGTTTTTCCAGTTCAAAATCGCCCGCTGTAAGAGTTCCGCCAAACCCGGAGAGTTGAATAAAAACACGGTCAAAATCCTGAATTTGCTGAGTGGTACCCTCGGGCTGGAAAGGGATATTTTGGTCAGAAACCACCGAGAGGATTTCAATATCTTCGGTGAGCATTCCGCTAAGCTGGAGATTCATGGCAGAGTTAAGCGAGGCATCCTGCTTGTTACCCATGGTAAGGCCACGGGTAATACTTCCTGAGCTTTCTAATCCTTCAAACCGCAACAAACCATGTTCCGGGAAGTCTGATGCTACTTCTAGCGCTATGGGGTCTTCCCCTGGCCCGGGTAGCCGTATGAGCGAAGTATCCCTGGAAAAAACAGGCTTTGCAAAATTTACGGGCCACACCCTGTACTCCACCACCAGGGAGTCATCTCTCCAAAATTCTGGAATTCGCAGCGTTAGTCGGGCAGCCACAAAATCCACCCGGTAAAATGCCGGATCGAGCAAGGCATCGTCGGGCCCGTAAATACGAAAACTCTCAGCCACAATACTTAAACTATCCAGGTGATGAACCCTTTGTGATGCCGATATAGAAAACGTTCTCTTGTCATGCGGAGGTTCTGCCTTTAAAGAAAGGGCAAGCAATAGAAAAGGTATGACGAACAGACACTTTTTCAAATCAGACAAGGTTGGCATTTGGTTTTGCTAATTTAAGATTAATCTGCCTGATTATGAAAAGGTCGATTTAAGTCCAAATTCATAGGGAGAGGAAGTCCAGAGTATGATACCCACCTTCTGAATTAAATGAGACCCAGCTCCAGCATGGCCGCCTCGCTCATCATCTCTTTGGACCACTCTGGTTCAAAAACCAGCTCCAGGTCCACCTTTTCAATACCCTCCACCAGCTTTGCAGCCTCTTTTACCTCATTGGGCAGACTGTCTGCCACAGGACAATTGGGATTGGTAAGGGTCATTCGGAGAAACACAGTGTGCTCATCCTTAATGTCTATATCATAAATCAACCCCAAATCAAAAATGTTAACAGGAATCTCGGGATCATAAACGGTTTTGAGTGCATCTACAATACGCTCCTCAAGATCCATATATTTCGTATTTTCCATAATGTGATTTTTTCATTTTGTAACAAATATCAGAACAGAAAAATGGAAGACTGGTACTCCCTTTTACTTTAAAAACCCACCAACAATATAGATAACAGGTATAAAATGAACTGTATTGACCCGGGGAAACCATGCTAGGCTTCTTGTTTGGTCTTGTAAGCCAGGGCATAAAGCTTCATTTGCTTAATCATATTTAAAAGTCCATTGCTGCGCGTTTGCGACAAATGTTCTTTCAAACCAATTTCATCAATAAAGCTGAGATCAGCATCCACTATGTCCTGGGGTTTCTGACCAGATAACACCCGTATAAGCAGCCCCACAATACCTTTGGTAATCAAAGCATCACTGTCGGCTTTGAAGTATAATCTTCCATCCTTGTTTTCAGGATATACCCATACTTGCGACTGGCACCCTTTTATCAGGTACTTTTCTTGTTTATACTTTTCATCCAGGTTATCCAGGTTTTTTCCCACCTCGATAATATAGTTGTACTTGTCCATCCAGTCATCAAACAGGGAAAACTCTTCGATTATTTCTTCTTCAATTTCTCTAATTTTCATGTTTCAATTATGATTTTTGCTTGTTAAAACACTCACCCGTGGAACTTGTTTAAAACATAATTCAGATGATTTTAATAATTGTTAGTCAGGCATAAGCTGTTGCTTTTCTTTTTCATTCAGATCCAGATCAGATGCTATTTTAAAAGGTGACGGTTTGTAAATAAAGTAAAACAACAAAACTATGACCTGGATAAAAATCAGATTGGTTTGGCCGGTTAACATAAAGCCCAGTGCCACAAATATACCTGCAACCGTCATGGTCAGGAACCTTATAAACATAGCTGTACGGTATAACAGCAGCCTTTCATCCAGGGGTAATGCACGATCAATGGTAGAAATATGTCTTTGTGGCACAATATAGCTTACGGGAGCCAAAACAATCAGTATGAGTATTAAAAAGATATTGACGATGTAAAAAGTTTGCAAGTCGGGCAAAAGCAAAAACCCCATATTGCTAACATACACTGAACTCACTATTATGAAAGTCACAAGGCTTAACAGCATAAACCAGTACAAAAATGAAATGCTTTTTAAAATGGCTTTTATCCTGTGTGGCCTCATTGTATCTGAAATTTTTAACTCTGAATATTTTCTGACTTTTAAACCTTTTTACAAAATCCTTTTGAGCATCGAGGCATCAGAATACAAAATTAATCAATTTCTCATTACAACTTCCGGGACACATTTTGTATATCCCTTTGTTTCCCCTGCCCTTTGTTTATGAGGATCCTTAGTATAAGCTACTGTCAACAACTACCGCCATACATCCACCGCTCCACCTTTTTTCACTGAAAAACCTAAACCGGTTCATTTTTCCAAAACCATGACAATCAAACACACGCCATACTCGAAGAATATTTTTGTTGTTTTGACAACCTTTTTGAGCTGTTACTTGTTGTTCTGTAATTTTTTTCGCTATATTTGCAACGTTTTATTACATACAATCATTCTCGCAGGCTTCGGGCTTTTGAAAACAGCTGCTTTTTTTAGAAACAACCCGCTATAACGTTGAGATGACAACATGTAATACTCTTTAAGTTGGAAATACATTTTACAAAGGGAAAAACAAGGGGAGAAATAAAAAAGCATGAAGCAAGTTTCACCAGATTTTTTAAACACGCGTGCATACGGGCATGCACAACTCATTCAAGTCAGTCCGGTGACTTTCTGTGCTTTGGCCGCACCCCGATCGACCTGTTTTAAATATCTAAAATCAAAAACTATAAAACAATGATCATGGAAAAAGTCGACAACATTGCTGATAAAGAGGTGGTGAATATTGAATCTTCCAAATCAACTCCGGCCATTTTACTTGACAGACCAAACGGCACCATAAAAATGGAGGGCAGATCTCTGCCGGAAAACCCCAAAACTTATTACGAATCCGTAAAAAGATGGTTGTCGGTTTATGCAGAAAACCCGGAAAACGAAACAAATGTCACTTTTGACCTGGACTACTTTAATACCGCCTCGGGCAAAGTGATTATGGAAATTATCGACATCCTGAAAACCATTGACGAAAAGGGAAAAGAAATCAAAATAGAATGGCGTTACCAGGAAGACGATGAAGACACCCTGGAGGCAGGTGAAGATTTTGCTGAGTTAACAGGTTTGGAAATGAACTTTATTTCCTACCCCTGATTCCTGAAAATTCCTGATTCCAGATCCAACCCTTCAGCCAAATGTCTCAAACGACGTTTGGCAACTTATTACCTGCTAGCCTGTGAAATCCACAATCACACCGTGAATTTCACCAGGAAGAACACCCACTCTCCCCTTTTTTAAAATGCTCCTTTTTCTCGTCTCCAGCAAAGCAGCTGCTGTTTATGTCCTGCATAATAAAAACATTATCAGCTGCGCTTACGGTCAACCTGTTTTATTTTTGATAAAAAGTCAGTACTTTGGCTGTAGTTTTCCAAACTCCACATAAATGACAAAGCTATCCATGATCCAATCAAACAGCAGGAGAAACAAACCAAAGATTTGGAGCGTTCTTCCTGTTGTGTGTTTAATGCTGCTCTCTATGCACAATCAAGCCCAGACCAAAAAGTTCACCCTTCTTCACACCAGTGATGAACACAGCGTATTAATGCCACTACCTGCATCCGACTATCATGCTGAATACGACAACCCCACCCTGGGTGGATTCGCCAGGCTGTCGGGGATGGTGCAGCAAATAAAGGAAGAAAAAGGTGATGAGCCGGTATTGCTTTTATCCGCGGGAGACTTTATTGGGGGCTCTCCATATGCCTGGCTTATTTTGGAAGGTTACTCTCCTGAGCTGGCATTGATGAAACAAATTGGCTACGATGCAGCCACCATTGGCAACCATGAGTTTGACTATGGTCCTGATTTACTCGCAGAATACTTCCTGCGTCTGGGGTATCCTGATGCCCATGAGGATTTGCCCCTTATCATTTCCAACCTGGATATCCCTGCGCAAAACAAACTTGAGCAGGTAGAATTCCCCAAAAACAGGATTATTCAATTGGATAATGGCCTGAAAGTGGGCATCTTTGGACTCCTGGGCAGGGTGGCTTATTCCCTGGCTCCTTATGCCGAACCCGTGGGCATCATAGACCCTCTGGAGGTGGCACAACAACAGGTCAGTCAACTCAAAAAAGAAGGAGCAGATGTCGTTATTGCTCTTTCACACTCAGGCATTGCAGAGGACCGGGAGTTTGCCCAAAACACAGAGCACCTTGACATTATCCTGGGCGGTCACGACCACATTCGTACGCCCGAACCCGAAGTAACCGGCAATACCATTTTGCTCCATAGCACCTATTATTTACAAAACCTGGGCATACTGGAACTTGTGTGGGATGCAAATACCGGAAAAGTGGATGTTCGAAACTCCGAAAACAACACCCCGTTTCAAATACCCCTCGACCACACCGTAAAAGAAGACTCGGCGGTTGCTGAAAAAGTAGATTATTATACCGAAAAGCTAAACAATTTCGTGGGAGAGTTTACCGACAATCTCTTTACCGACGTTTACGCTTATGTGATGGAGTCGGAGTTTGACCTGCGCAAAAAAGCACCCAAAGAGGAAACCACCATTGGCAATTTCCTCACCGATGCCATGCGTTTGGAGTCGGAAAAGGTACTGGGCGAACGTGTGGACATAGCCTTCCAGGCCAATGGAGTAATCCGGGGTGATATCATTCCCGGCACCCGTCCATGGTCAGAAGGGAAGGTCTCTTTCATGGATTTGGCAACCATAGCCGGGCTGGGTTCAGGCCCCGACCAGAAAGCGGGTTACCCTTTGGTTTCTGTTTATCTCACCGCACAGGAAGTGTATAATCTGTTTGAAATTGCCAGTCTTATTTCACAACTTATGGGCGATACACATTTTCTGCAGTTCTCAGGAGCAAGGTATACCTATGACCCAGGCAAAACCACATGGATTAAAATTCCGTTGGCTAACCTGCCTGTCCCGGCCTACCGTGCTGTACAAGAGGTGAAAATTTTTCATGGTGAAGGGATACAAAACCCAAAAGAGATGTATGAGCTGGATACCGAAAGTGACAAGCTTTACCACCTTGTATCTGATTACTATCTCACATCTTTTTTACCGATGATTGGCGAAATACTTCCACGACTAAATATTGTTTTGAAGGACAAAAACGGGAACCCCGTAGACCTGGATAGCACGATAATCCGGCACAAGGGCACAGAATTTAAAGTGTGGGAGGCCATGGCACGCTATGCAGTATCATTTGAAGAAGGGCCACACGGATTGCCTGCCATGCCCGAAGTCTACAAAAACACACAAGGGCGCATCAAAACCCAAAACGGCGTTCCCCTGGCTGCCTATTCCTATGGAGCCCTTGCAGCAATAGCCGGGGGACTATTCTTCCTGGGAAGATGGGTCGTTAGGAAGGTGAAAAGAAGCAGGAAGAGGGCCTGAGGCTGGTTATTAGCCAGGCCGTTCTCCGTTTACACTTTCTTGTCTTCCTCCTTTAAATCTTTCAGGATGTTTTGGACCTCCATTTCTGTGGCGTTTAGGGTCTTGCGGCAAAAACGGACCAATTCCGATGCACGTTTCACCTTTTCCGACAACTCATCCACGTTAATATCGGCACTTTCAATATCCTGAACAATGGCTTCCAGTTCTTCAATGGCTTCTGTGTAGTTCATAATCAAAAGGTTTTGTAAACATTTTTCAAACCTGCAAAACAGCTGCTTTCAGAAACGGACTGGCTTCTTTTACATAACTCACATGCAGGCTATGCATAGCACGGGTACAGGCAATATAAAGCAACCCCTTGTCCATAGCGTCTTTATAATTGTTGGCCCCTACTTCCGGAACAACTACCTGGTCAAACTCCAACCCTTTGGCCATATGTGCCGAACACACCACCACTCCGCGGGTAAAAGCTGCACTGTCGGGGCTTATCATCGACACAGGCAACGACAATTCCTGTACTTTTTTGTAAAATGCCAGGGCACGCTTTTGCGATTTAAAAATAACCCCCATACTACGGTAAGTTGATTGCTCAAACACCTTGATCAGCTCTACCACAAAGTCAAACTCATCCTTGCTGTTGGCAAAGGATTTTACAACAGGCTGTTGGCCACGTCTTTCAATGGCAATCAATTCCACATCAGGTGAGATTTTTTGTGCAAATTCGGTAATCTCATAGGTTGAACGGTAGCTTCTCCTCAACTTCACACTGTCAGCCCCTGGAAACACTTTCATAATCTCCCCGGCAGAGGAGGAGCTGTAGGGGTTTACTGACTGTCCTGCATCGCCCAGGATAGTCATTTTGCAATTGAATAACCGGGACAGCACTGCATACTGAACCGGTGTATAATCCTGCATCTCATCTACCAGCAGGTGTTTCACGCCTTCAAAAACCTTCACCCCTTCAAGCCGTATTTTCATGTAAATCAATGGAAACACATCAGCATACTCCAGGGTGGAGCGTGCACCGGTTTTGAAAAGCTCAGGCTTACCCATCCACGTATAAAAATCCTTGTATAACTCTCGTATACTTCTTGTCTTAAACATATGGGTGACTTCCTTGCGGATATAAGCTCTCTGTTGGGCATCAATATCGTATTTGTAATACATCCGGATGTTCTCTTCAATATCCCGGGTGATTTGACCAAATCGCTGCATAAGAGGCAAGCGGTGATAGGCTTCGTACCTTTCCCGGATAAACCACTCCGGTACAAAATTTTTCCTCACCCAGATATCCCGCGGTTTGATGTAGTTTTGCGAAATATGGTTGATGTATTCATCCAGCTTGGTTAAAAAAGTAAAAGTTGATTTAAACCGGATACGCCTGCCATACTCTTCATCTTTTTTGTCCAACAGGCGAGCCACCTGATCAACGAAAGTCTGAAATTTGTATTTCTTTTCCAGTACCTTGTCCGCCAGCTCTTCCATACCCATCTCAGGAATCATTTCTTCGCCCAGCTCGGGCAAAACGTTGGAGATATAATCAGCAAACACCTTGTTGGGCGAAAGGATCAGGATTTCACGGGAAGAGATATTCTCCTTAAAACGGTACAACAAAAAGGCAATCCGGTGCAAAGCAATGGATGTTTTGCCCGAGCCGGCCACTCCCTGTATAATCAATACCCTGGATGTTTCATTGCGAATAATGGCATTCTGGTCGCGCTGGATGGTGGATACGATGTTTTTCATTTTTTCGTCCGAAGCCTTGCTCAACTCCAGCTGCAGGATATCATCGTGAATGTTCATGGAGTTTTCCAGCATAAACTCCATCCTGCCATTTCGAATACGGTATTGCCTTTTCAGCAGGATTTCTCCCGAAATTTCGCCGGAAGGAGCTTCATAGCTCGCCTTTCCCGGCTCATAATCATAATACATGGAGGCAATTGGGGTACGCCAGTCATGAATAAGGTTGGTATTTTTTCTTTCATCAAAAAAAGAATAAATACCAATATAAACAGGTTTTCGCCTATCATCACCATCCTCACTGAAATCTACCCTTCCAAACCACGGAGAACGGATAAGCTTTTGCAGTTTTTGCTTTTTCTCCACAGCTGCTTCACCGGTAGTGGCTTCCCGGTTGAATGCCTGACGCAAAGCAAACTTCTCCATATGATCCATATCCGCTTTGTTCTCATACAGGAACTTTTTCTCATCCTTCATCTGCCGTGCCTGCTTTTTCACATTAACTTCAATCTGATCAATGGTATGAGCAATCCACCCCTTAACCTTTTCAAGATAAGCCTGCTCTTCTTTTTCAGTTTTATTTATAGTCATGGCTTTGATAAAATGGTATTGTAGTAAGCAAAATTAATAAAAGAAAAGTGGGGATGAAACGAAACGTTTTCCAATAATATTTTTTGATTTTTACTGCTTTTTATAAAGCCCAAACAGAGAACCCCCATAGCAGGTTCATTATGTGGTTTTTAGACAAGCACACACCCCGGGAAGAATAACCCATAATCTATTCTTTCTTCTATCCGGAAGGGCAAACGTAATCCAAAGGCTCAAGCCCCTTTGCTTTATCACACCTCTCGTCCATCATCATTCAAAAAAGCCTGGCCCAGGGTCCGGATAGGGCTTTTTGGTTACAATGGAGTCCTCATTAAATTTTCCATATCGCCTTGTAAGAGTGCGGCGTGCTGCCATTCCCGTTAATACCAGAGCTCCGTTTTCATTGAGTTTGTAATAAGATGCTGTTATATCAACGGTTCTTACAACTTCAAAATGCCCGTTTACATCGTGATGGATGGTATACATAGTATCATGCTCCAGTTTGCGGATATTATCCTGATGAACGGTATCCTTCCCGAAGATCTCATACTCGTTGATAGTTCCCTGGGAGTAAAGTACTGGTGAAAAGAAAAGCAGATAAAACAATAAAAGCAAAACGGGTGAGAAAGTAGTTTTTTGCCTTTTCAGGTTAGTTGACGCATTAATGGATTTTCCCATAGCAACCTCCTTTTGTTAAGTATTTTAACGAAAACAAAGACAAAAAAGTATAAACACGGGACATAAACAATGCTGAACCAGGGTAAAACAAGGTAATCACAAAGTTCTGCAGACACTTCCTTAAGTTTCCCCCAAAAATATACTTTAATTTACAGCCAACACACTAACTTTGTCCTGTAAATATATTTATGATGGCCCAAACACCTCAACCCCATAAACGCAAGCCTTCCTGGCTGAAAATCAAACTTTCGGGAGGGAAAAAATACAAGAATGTGAAGCAAATAGTAGAGGACAACAAGCTTCATACCATTTGCCAGAGCGGGCAATGCCCCAACCTGGGAGAGTGCTGGAATGCAGGCACAGCAACATTTATGATACTGGGAGAAATATGCACCCGCTCCTGTGGCTTTTGCGCTACCCAAACCGGCAAGCCCCTTCCGGTGGATGGAGCCGAGCCAAAGCGGGTGGCCCATTCTGTAAAGCTGATGAAACTCAAACACTGTGTAATCACTTCAGTAGACAGAGATGACCTGTCCGATGGGGGAGCTGAAATGTGGGCTAAAACCATTGAGGAGGTGCGCCTTACAAACCCGGACACATCCATCGAAGTGCTTATCCCAGATTTTATGGGGAATGAATCTCATTTGAAAAAAGTTCTTGATACCCGCCCTGATATTACGGCCCATAACCTGGAAACCGTAAGGCGGCTCACACCCCAGGTTCGCAGCGCAGCCAACTATGAAAGGAGTCTGGAAGTCATTCATCGAATCCACAAGGCGGGCCTGGTAGCCAAGTCGGGTATCATGGCCGGGCTGGGTGAAACACGGGAGGAAGTGCTTACAACCATGGATGATTTGCGGTCGGTGGGTTGTGAAATCCTGACCATTGGACAGTACCTCCAACCAACCAGTAAACACCTCCCTGTGGAAGAGTATGTACATCCCAAAGAGTTTGCTTTCTACAAAGAACAAGGACTGAAAAAAGGCTTCAGGGTAGTGGAAAGCAATCCCCTGGTAAGATCGTCCTACCATGCTGAAAATTACTCCTGAGAATACCCACCGTTTCAAAGCAATGGCTTCGACCTTTTTATCCGTATTACAAGCATCCCAATCCTGAATTCAATTTGTTAATCATAAAAACCCATGAACACAAAAACCCCGAAACATCTAACCTTTTTCAAGGATCTTGGGCTCATTGGCTATAAAGATGCCTGGGATTATCAACAGAAACTTTTTGATGAGGTAAGCCTCGCCAAAAGAAACCATGCGACGGGTCAGTCAAGTGAAGACAAAACCCCCAATTACCTCCTCTTCTGTGAACACAAGCATGTTTACACCCTGGGCAAAAGCGGTTCGGAGAACAACCTGCTCATCAACCAAATCCAGCTAAAAACGCACAAAGCTGAATTTTTTCATATTGACAGGGGGGGCGATATCACCTATCATGGACCAGGCCAGGTGGTAGGCTACCCCATACTGAACCTGGAGTATTTTGTAACCGGGGTAAAGGACTATATTTTCAAGCTGGAAGAATCGGTCATTCAGTTACTTGCCGAATACGGGATAAAGGCAGGCCGGCTGGAAAAAGCCATCGGTGTTTGGCTTGACCCGGGAACTCCCAAGGCCCGTAAAATTTGTGCCATCGGGGTTCGCACCAGCCGCTGGGTAAGCATGCACGGCTTTGCCTTCAATGTTAACACCGATCTCACCTATTTTTCACACATCAACCCCTGTGGGTTTACCGACAAAACCGTAACATCCATGGAAAAGGAGTTGGGAGAAAAACTGGATATGCAAAAGATTAAAGACCAGCTAAGGGAGAAAATTGCCCGGGTGTTTGGCATGAATCTTCAACCTTTTCCCCCGGGGGCCGATTAACTTCAGCCCCAAAAGATATAACCCATTGTATTCCAGGGAATACGTATGATTAAACAAACTTCCTGGATAACTGGTGTCAAAACTTTTGATTCATGGGTCAGGTTTTTTCCAACAAGCATAACTTTCATATTAAACCATTCCGGTTAAAATGCGTTTAACAAATAAAAGCCTATCCTATGCTAAAAAATCTATGGTTTTTAGTGGCTGTGCTAGTTTTCCTTTCGTGTAACAGGAGCAAACAGGAAACCAACAGTATGCCTGCAGCCCATCCTGTTCTTACAGCTACAGTAGAAACCCACGACCTTTCTGACATACGAAAAGTATCAGCACCGGTGGTTGCGTATAAAAGGGTATACATCACCGCACGCACAGCCGGACAGGTTTTAGAAGTCCACTTCGAAGAGGGTAATCAGATTCGCCAGGGTCAGGTGATGGCCCGGCTGGATACCCGCAAGCAAGAGGCACAGTTACGCAATGCCAGGGCTATGCTGGTGGAAGCACGTAAAAACTTCGACCGCCAGAAACATTTGTATGAACAAGAGGTTATAACACCCACAGAGCTTGAAACAGCAACACTTTCGCTGGAGCAGGCTGAAAGTGAAGTTGAGTTCTGGGAGGCAGAGACAGACCTGGGCACGATCCGTTCCCCTATTGATGCGATAGTTTCCGATAAGCTCGTGGAAACAGGCACATCTGTCAACGCCAATGACCGCCTGTTTACCATTGAAGACCATTCACTCCTGGTGGTGAGGCCCTCACTTACCGAAATGGATGTGGCAACCCTCTCCGAAGGGATGACCCTTCCACTCTATTTTGATGTTTTTGGAGACACTCCCGGCGAGGGCTCCATACGAAGGATCTTCCCTGCCGCTGATGCAATAACCCGGCTTTTTACGGTGGAAGTGGAAATAAACCAGGATAAATTGGATAAACCTTTGAGGCCCGGTTACCTGGCCCGTGCTCAATTCATCCTGGATGACCACCAAAAGGCACTCTCAGTGCCATCAGAAGCCATTGTAAAAAAAGAAGACAGGAACCTGGTGTATGTTATTGAAAACAACAAAGTTTCTGCACAGGAGGTAACTACAGGGGTTGAACGGGAAGGCCGGGTGGAAATTGTTTCGGGCCTGGAAGAAGGCATGCAGGTAGCAGCCGGAAATATTGCATCCCTTGAAGACAATACCCCGGTCAATGTGGTGGGAAATTTCAGAAGATACGGGTTCAGGGATTAACATACATAACCCGGAAAAAACCCATGCCGATAAACCAACACTTCCACACCTGTAAACCCAGAATATACTCTTTGTTTTACAAATAAGACCGAAGATTTATAACACCTATGGCAACAACCAATACAAAACAAAATCTTTCAACCCGGGCTGTGAAACACCCCATAGGCACCATGGCTTTTGCAGTGATCATTATTGTGCTGGGTGTATTGTTTTCGGGCCGCCTTCCCCTTAGCCTGCTACCACAGGTAGAGTATCCCCATATCCGGGTTGTGGTAAATTACACGGGTGTTACTCCGGAAGTAATTGAAGAGCAGCTAACCCGTGTGTTGGAAAAGAACCTTTCTGCCACTGAAAACCTGACTGAGATTCATGGGCGTGCCTCGGAAGGGCGCACCTACATCGAGATGTTTTTTGAAGTGGGTACCGATATCGACATGGCTTTGCAGGATGCAGCCCGGCAGTTGGAGCGGGCACGAGCCGAGTTGCCCCAGGGCATCGACCCGCCCAGGCTTATGAAGATGGACCCATCGCAAACGGCTATTTATGAGCTGGCATTCAGCAGCCCGGTCCGCAACTCCATTGAGCTTCGCGAATGGATCGACCAACGGTTGCTACCACACCTGCTTACCGTTCCCGGAACAGGCATCATCGAAGTTGCCGGAGGGAAAGTGCGGGAAATAGACGTGGTAGTGGATCCGGAACGGATGCGCTCCTACAACCTTAACCTGGCTCATATCACCCAAACCCTTGAACAACGTAATGTAGACATTGCCTCGGGCAATATCACCTCTCATGAATATGATGTACTGGCACGCACCGAAAACCGCTACAGAGAGGCATTGCAAGTGGCCAACACCCTGATAAAGCTCCCCAACTCAAGCCAAAGTATCCGTCTGAAAGATGTGGCAGAGGTTGCTGATAGTCACCGCGAACAACGTCTTTTTGCACGCCACAACGGGGAGGAAGCAGTACAGGTATCCATTATGAAACAACCCGATGCCAACACCGTGGAGGTGATAGATGGTATTGAAAACACATTAGCCTCTTTGCAGGAGTCGGGCTTTATCACCTCAGACATTGAATTCGAAGCCATACGCAACGAATCCTTTTTTATCCGGGCAGCCATCCGATCAGTAGCTTCAGCAGCCATTGTGGGTGGTCTGTTGGCCATGTTGGTGATTTTACTTTTTCTGGGCAACCTGCGCCGCTCCCTTATCATCGGACTCACCCTGCCGGTAGCTATCATAGCAACTTTCCTGCTGATGAATGTCAGCGGACTTAGCCTCAATGTGCTCAGCCTGGGAGGACTGGCCCTGGGCGTAGGGCTGTTGCTTGACAACGGGCTGGTTATGCTGGAAAATATTCACAGACATCAAAAAGAGTTGAAAAAAAGCCCACACAATGCTGCCATAGAAGGAGCTGCTGAAGTAAAAAGTGCTATCACGGCAGGCACCCTGACCAACCTGGCAGCAGTAGTCCCTTTTTTACTCCTTACCGGAATGGCAGCTTTAATTTTCAGAGAGCTGATACTCACTATCTCTTTTTCTATCCTGGCATCTCTGATGCTGGCACTGACAATCGTGCCCTCTCTGGCAGCATTGACAGGAGGGGCGTCCTCTGAAAGCAGGCTGGGTAAAACCTGGTTGTTGCAGAAATTTGCCAGTGCCATTGAAAATCTTCAAAAATGGTATCAAACCCTCATAGGTAAACTTCTAAAAAGAAAGTGGGTAGTTATCACTGTATCAGCACTTTTCCTGGCAGGTGCAATAGGGTTAGTACGTGGGATGGGCACAGAGTTTCTACCTCCGGTAGACGACGGACGTATTACCATGCGCTTTGTGCTTCCACTGGGCACAGCTCCAGATCCCACCCATGAGGTGGCAGCCATGATTGAAGAACAAATCGATAAAATGCCACATGTTGAAACAGTCTATGCAACTGCCGGTGGATATTTCAGGGGTGGACAGATTTCGGTAAGAGGGGGAATGATTGATATGGTAGTCCAGCTTAATCCACTGAGCGAACGCAGAGGGTATTCCGCAGAACAATGGGTGAGTGAGTTTTCGGAAAAAATCAAGGAGATGGGGCTGCCATTTACCCAGGAACGCATCAGGGGACCACGTCTGGAGGGTTTGCGCACCAGCATGGTGGATGATGACATTTCCGTGGGTATTGTGGGGGAAGACCTGGACATGCTGGAAGAGGCTGCCAGAGAAATCCTGAGCCAGGTTCAACAGGTAGAAGGGATTGGAAGTGCCCAGATAGGTCGCGACCAGCGAATTCCACAGGTCATCATACGATTGGATGAAGAGAGGGCAACCGACAGCGGTATTTCGGTTGCAGAGGCTGGCAACGTTATCCGAACCGCGGTAGATGGCATAGTACCAACCCGTTATGTAACCGGAGGATTTGAATATAACATCAGGGTAAGATTCCCCAGAACGATAACCGGATCGGTTGGCAACCTTGCTAACATTCCCCTTTTCAATGCCGCAGGAGAACAAACACACCTGGGCAATATTGCAAGCTTTGAATCCACCATGGGCCCCGCACATATTGAACGCCTCAACCAGGTGCGCATCGTTCGTGTAAATGCCACTGTGAACCTGGAGGAAGCTACCGTTGGACAGGTGAACCAGCGTGTGCAGCAAACGCTTTCCGGCTTTGAACTGCCTGATGGCTACAGCCTTGTTTATGGCGGGGCGGCAGAGCAAATCCGGGAATCCAACCGATCGCTGATGCTGGCCATCCTGCTTGCCGTTTTATTTGTTTTCCTGGTGATGGCCATTCAGTACGAAAAACTCAAAAGTCCCTTAATCATCCTTGCTTCTCTTCCCTTTTCCATTATTGGTGTAGCACTGGCATTATGGCTGACGGGCATATCACTAAGTGCCCCGGTGTTACTTGGCCTTATTTTCCTGGTAGGGATTGTGGTTAATAATGCTATTCTGCTGGTTGAGTTTGCCGATCAGCACCGTTTACAAAAGGGAGTCACACCCCTGAAATCAATCACCCGTGCTGGTGCCATACGCCTGCGCCCTGTTTTGATGACCACACTTACCACCATCTTTGGTATGCTCCCCCTGGCTTTAGGGCTGGGTGAGGGCTCTGAGCTGATGCAACCCCTGGCCGTTACCGTGATAGGTGGGCTGACCCTGGGCACTTTACTTACCCTGGTGATAATACCCGGGCTGTATGTAATATTTTATGGCGATTAATGCTCACTGTGTATGGGTTGTTAAATACTTTTTAGGAACACATGCGAATTTTATCCAGATTTTTAAAGGCCCTGCGGTACTTATGCTGTTATTGGTCAAACACCAGAAAAACCAGCTTTAAACCTTCGTTCATATTCTTAGATGATGATGCAATTTTAGCTTATATTTGTTAAGCAAAAACAGAATTTTATGCTTGTTTATCTGGCAAAAGCATCACCCCTTTTAAGGCTAACGCAATTAGATAAAAGCAGGTGCCAGCGCACAGACCCGGGGATACTAAACCATTATAGGCGAACCTAACAAACTTACACTCTGATGGGAAGTTTCGGAAAACATAATAGGGAAACCATTGAAGCCTTGCAAAAGGAAAATACGCTCTTAAAAAAACAACTTGAACAACTAAAAAGCCATGGCTTCCCAGAAACTGTATTCCCAAACAATCCTGAACACTTTATCAGCAGGAGCCCCCAGACGGCATTGTTAACAAAAGCCATCAGCAAGGCTTCAAATGCAATGGTTATTTCCAATGAAAAAGGTTTGATTGAATATGCCAACAAAGCATTCGAAACATTAACAGGCTATTCTGTCCAGGAAGCGATAGGAAAGAACCCGCGCGACCTGGTAAAATCAGGATTGCACACAGAGGAGTTTTACCAGGACTTATGGGACACCATCACACAAGATAAAGTATGGAAGGGTGTAATCATCAACAAGAGGAAAGACGGGACACTTTATCACGAAAAGCTTACCATAACCCCCTTTACGGAGCCTTCGGCTGGCAAAAGATACTATATAGCTGTCAAGGAGGATATTTCCGAGAAAGTCAGACTTGAGAAAGAACTTGAGGAGAGTGAACAGCGGTTTAAAACACTAATGGACGATGTTTCAGAAATTGCGGTGCAGGGCTACAAACCCGATGGCAGGGTGTTTTTTTGGAACAAAGCCAGCGAAAAGCTTTATGGGTACACTCGCAGTGAGGCCATGGGGCAAAACATCCTGGACCTTATTATTCCCGAAAACATGAAGCCCGAAGCAAAAAGACAGTTTCGGGAAATCAGGAAAGGGCGTAGGCATTTTGATCCGCGTGAGTATGAGCTTCGACGTAAGGACGAGGAGCCTGTCCATGTTTATTCCACCCATACCGTTCTCACCCATGCAAACAACGAAAAAGAGTTGTTCTGTATTGATATAGACATCACCCAGCGAAACGAAGCAAAAAGACAAATTGAAAAACAAGCCAAAGAAAGTCAAATCATTGCCGATTTAGGACGAGCGTTATTAGGCAGCAATTCTGCTGAAAAAGTCTTCTCTCTAATGGGTGAGTCGCTGGAAAAAGCATTACCCCAAACCATTATTGTTGTAACAAAGTTTCTTCCCGATGGAAAAAACCTCAGGATATTTCAAATCCTGGGAATGGAAAACAGTTTGCTTACCAAGGCTTTAAAGCTCCTCAATCTGGACATCTCCCAAAAAACTTTCCCCAGAATCAGAGATGATTTTTATGAGCCCAAAAGACTTAACAAGCTTGACAATGGCTTTGAAAAATTATTAACAACAGAGTATCCGGGATTTCTGGTCCGGCGCCTGCAAAAAATTTTAGCCATACAGGATGTTTTTACCATCAATATTTCAACCAGGAACCAGTCATTTGGCAACATAGCCATTATGACCCAAAGCCCAGACTATCAGCCCAACAAACAACTGGTAGAAACCATCGTATACCAGGGAGCTATCACGTTATTACAAACCTCAGCTTTCCAAAGCCTTACCAAAAGCGAGGAAAAATATCGTCTCATATTCGAAAAATCACCGGTAGGAGTGCTTCACTTCAACACATCGGGTATTATCACACATTGCAACCAGCAGTTTGTCAACATCGTAGGGTCTTCCAAAGAAAAACTTATTGGATTGAACATGCTCCAGCTCCCTGATCATAACGTTGTAAATGTGGTTAAGAAGGTACTGCAGGGCGAAACTGCCAGCTGGGATGGGCAATACCAGTCAGTTACCGCCGATAAAAGCACGCCCGTGAGGCTGTTATTTGCACCCGTTATCAGCAAAGATGTAGTAGAAGGGGGCACCGGCCTGGTGGAAGATCGGAGTTCTCAGCTGCAAAAAGAAAAACTGGAAAACGAAATAGCTGTAGCCCTGGAGTCGGCACGTTTCAAACAAAGCTTCCTGGCCAGCATGAGCCACGAAATCCGTACACCCCTCACAGGAATCATTGGCATTATTGACATTTTGGAGAAAGCAGATCTCCCGGACACAGAAAGGGAGCTGCTGAGCATCATGAAAAACTCCAGTGAAAATCTTAAAGAGATTATCAACCAGGTACTGGATTTTTCTAAAATTGAAGCCGGCAAAATAAAACTCAAACCCCGCAACTTCGATTTGAACCATATACTGGAAACAACAAAAAATCTGTTCTACGATTCCTCCGGCAAAAACATTGTTTTTCAAATCAGGAAGGACCCCAAAATCCCACGTGTTATATTTGCTGACGAAAGCCGCATAACACAAATCATTAACAACCTTCTTTCCAATGCAGTGAAGTTCACCACCGAGGGAAAGATAACCCTTCACTCCAACTTAATTGAGCAATCATCAGATCGGCCAGATGTAAAAATCAAAATAGAGGTAGAGGATACCGGCAAAGGAATTCCCCTGGAAAAACAAAAAATGCTTTTTAAGCCTTTTGTACAGGTTGACGAAAAGAGTTTTTCTCACACAGAGGGTACAGGCCTGGGACTATCCATTTGCAAAGAGTTGACAACCCTCATGGGTGGACAAATTGGAGTAAACAGCCAGCCGGGCAAAGGAAGCACTTTTTGGTTCACCTTTGTTGCCCGCAGAGCTCAATATGAGCTTGTAAGCCAGCAAACGGAGAGAAAACACCCATCACAGCCCAAATCTTTAAACATTCTCCTGGCAGAAGACAAAGTAGTTAACCAAAAGGTTATTACCCTAATGCTCAAATCACAGGGTCATAATGTGGTTGTTGCAAATAACGGTCACATGGCCCTTTCACTTTATAAAGAAAACAATTTTGACCTGATATTAATGGATATCCAAATGCCTTTAATGGATGGTGTTACCGCCACCAACATTTTAAAGGCAAACCACAGCGATTTGCCACCCATAGTTGGGCTTAGCGCCAACGCCCTTGAAGGAGACCGTGAAAAATTCATGGCAATGGGCATGGATGAATATATCACAAAACCGGTCAAAAGGGATGATTTCAATGAACTGACCATCAAACTATTTGGTTGATGACCCCATGTTAATTCAGCAGATACATGGTCTTTTTGTATAAATCATGGCTAATTTCTTTTTACGTTTGTAGGGATACCAGTTACATTTTGATGTATTATCAGAAATAATGTGAAGATATATTTAGCTTTAGGAAAACAAATTAACGGGTTATGGCGATAGTAAGAGTGCTTGTGTGGGGGTTTCAACTGTTCCTTGTTACGATTGTGTTGTCACAGCCTGGAGATATTGCATCAAACTGCATAATCACCGAACAACATGGAGAGCACCCTGACTCACCCGTAAAAATCGGAGTCCTTGCCAACCGGGGCTATGAAAAATGCATGAAAGAGTGGGGCCCAACTGCGGAATACCTTAATCAGCAGCTCTCCCCCATAGCGTTTGAAATTGTGCCCCTGGGATTTAATGAGATCTTTGATGCTGTGCGCCAACAGCAGGTTTGCTATGTAATAGCTAATCCCTCCTATTATGCATGTCTTGAAAAGAAAGGCCAGGTGGTACGAATAGCTACCTTGCAAATAGCCGGAGAGCCATTTCCACACGCCTGTTTTGGAGGGGTAATTTTTACATACGCCCAAAGAACTGATATACAAAGCCTGCAGGATTTGAAAGGGAAGAGGTTTTCGGCGGTAGATCACCATTCGTTAGGAGGATGGAATGCGGCGCTATATGAGCTTAAGAAAAACGGGGTAAACCCCCACGATGATTTTAAAAAGCTGCGTTTTGAAGGATCTCATGATGCGGTTGTTCAGGCCGTTTTAGCAGGAAGATCAGATGCAGGTACAGTGCGAAGCACACAACTCGAACGAATGGCCAAAGAGGGTTATATCAACCTTTCAGATATCAAAGTAATCCACACCAAAGATACGGTTTATCCCAACTATAACTATCTGCTGTCCACCCGGCTATACCCCGAATGGCCTGTCGCAGCATTACCCCACACCGATCCGGTGCTTAGCAAATCTATCGCTATAGCCCTGCTCCAGATGGAAGAAAATGACCCCGCAGCCAAAGCATTACGAAGTTCAGGATGGGATATACCTCAGGACTACACAAAAGTGCATGATCTTTTGCGCTTTCTGCGGCTTCCCCCTTATGAAGACTATGGGAAGGTTACTCCAACCCAGGTTTTACAGCAATACTGGCTGCCTGTATCCATTGGTCTTTTGCTATTAATTGCACTTTTTACATCCTGGGTGTACCTGAAAATACTTAACAAAAAAATCAGGAATACATCCCAAAAACTCATGGAGAGCGAAAACCAGTTCAGGGTTTTGTTTGAAAACTCATCTGTGGCTATCATAGTGCATGATCCAGAGACCTGCGAAGTTATCAGCGCCAACAAAAAAGCCATTTCCTCATACGGATACTATAATTTTTCTGAATTTAAGAGAGCGGACATCTGGCTGGAACCACCTTATTCATTAAGTGATGCACGAGAGTGGTTCAGGAAGGTGCAACACACCAACAGACCGCATCGGTTCGAGTGGAAATCACGCTCACTATCGGGACAGGTTTTCTGGGAAGAAGTTATTCTCCAACAAATTAGACTAAGAGGAAAAGAATATATCATCTCTACCTCTGTGGACATTACCCACAAAAAAGAGAAAGAGAGACTGGAAAAGGAACACCTGGAGAAAAAAGTGGAAATTGCCCAGAAAACACTTCAGTTTAAACAAAACTTCCTGGCCAACATGAGCCACGAAATCCGCACCCCCCTAACCGGTATCATTGGGATGGTTGACTTGCTGGAGCAAACCCAGGTATCACCCGACCAGAAAGAGTATATAGAGATCCTGAAATCTTCTGGTCAAAGCCTCAGGGAGATTATCAACCAGGTTTTGGACTTCTCCAAAATTGAAGCTGGAAAACTCACCCTTAACCCCTCGGTTTTTCAGTTCAGCACCCTGATCGAAAATGCACATAAACTTTTTGGGGCAACCTGCAAGAAAAAAATATCTTTTGAAATTAACACCTACACATCCATCCCTGATTTTATCGAAGCAGACTATTCACGCCTGAGCCAGGTTTTAAACAACCTTGTATCCAATGCTGTAAAATTTACCCCAGAGGGAAAAATCACCCTTAGCGCCAAATTGCTGTCCCAGGACCCTGCCAGCCAGCAGCTTTCCATTCGTGTTGAAGTAAAAGACACTGGCGTTGGCATTCCCAAATACAAACAGAAGGTTTTGTTTACCCCGTTTTCGCAAATAGAGGAAAAAGACAACCGGACCTACGAAGGTACCGGCCTGGGGCTTTCCATATGCAAAGAGCTTGTGAGGTTGCATGGAGGAGAAATGGGGTTTGTAAGTAAGTATCGCAAGGGAAGTATGTTTTGGTTTACATTCAAGGCAAACAAAGCTGAACCACCGGTGAAAACCCCACATGAATCCAAAGAAGAAACCCCGGCAGAAAGCGACTCCTTGAACATCCTGTTATGTGAAGATAAGAAGGTGAACCAAAAAGTCATAAGCCTGATGCTGCAAACCATGGGGCATAAAGTATCGCTGGCTTCAAATGGTAAAGATGCGTTAAAAACCTTTAAGCCCGGCCTGTTTGATCTCATCCTGATGGACATACAAATGCCTGTAATGGATGGCATTACAGCCACGCAAAAACTGAGAGCAAAATATAAAACACAACTACTCCCTATCATCGGCCTCAGCGCCAACGCTT
>SLQX01000112.1 GCA_007131245.1 Bacteroidales bacterium | reverse complement strand
TTGAGCTTGAGCTTGAGCTACTGCTGCTCCTGCTTGAAGATGAACTTCTCACGCTGGAGCCGGAGCTACGCGAAGGAGATGAACTCCTTACACTGGAACCGGAGCTCCTTGACGGAGAAGAACTTCTCACTCCGGATGAGCTTCCCGAACTCCTTGACGGTGTTCTAACCGAGGGGGTATTCCTTTGGGGTGTTCGGGATGGAGCAGCCTGTGGCCTGTTTTGCGAAGGTGTTCTTTGCGGAGTTGCCTGCGGCCTGCTTTGTGATGGCCTCCTTTGTGGTGTAGCCTGCGGTCTTGTTTGAGCAGGTCTGCTTGATGGAGTAGCCTGTGGCCGGGTTTGCTCTCCAGAACTTCTACCTTCCACAGAAGAGGGTCTCTGCTGATGAGCGGGCCTTCTGTATTCCTGATTGGAACGTGGTTGTTGCTGGCTTGGAGAGGTATAGGTCCTGGGTCTGCTGTAGTTGGGGTTTTCTCCAGAAGATCTTGCGGGCCTTGCACGTTCCTCTGCTTCCTGCTGGGGTCTGGCATAGCGTTGATCAGGCTGCTGGCCGGGCGTCCTTGTACGTGCAGGTGTCGCATATTGAGAAGGTTCACGCTGGGGCTGATACCTTTCAGGGCTTTCCTGCCGCTGTGGCCTTTGAGTTTCTGCCTCTGCACTCTTACCGGATTGACCCTGCCTTGCGTCAGGTCTCTCAACTTCTCTTTGATCAGCCACACCTTCTTGTTGTGTGCCTCGCCTGTCTTGAGTTTGCACTGTACCTCTTCTTTCAGTACTTATAGAAGAGGTGGTTGCAGTCCCCCTGCCACCTTTCAATCGGTTCTCTGATGTTTCATAAACCTCGGCAAAAGTTTGATTTTGCGCACCATATCTGCCATCTCCCCGGGTATCATCGGCAGTCATCGTACCAGAAGGCCTTCTTGAGCCATAGTAGTAATTACTGGCATCATAACTGTTGTAATAATATTGGTAACCATAGAGTCCACCCATGTATCCGTGATTATAACCGGCCATGTATCCATGATGGTAACCTGACCAGAAACTACCCCATGGGCGCCCATATCCCAGGCCGTAACCATAATGGGTCCATCCCCAGGGGCGGTATCCATAAGACCAGTATCTCCAGTCATGGAATCCTGGATAGTAAAATGCAGAAGCACCATAACCCATGTAAACACTTACACCATAGTAATGGGGGTTATAATTGTACCAGTATAAGTTGGTAAAGTAAGGGTCGTAATAGCCAAAGGTGGCATAGTTGCGATGAAACCTCCTGATACGGGCACTGTAAGCATAGTCATAATACCCGTCCATATAGTAATTTTGGGTAATATAAGTATTACCGTGCTCATCATAATAGAGTTCATTTTCATCAACAGGTTCTGTATAGTATTCATCACCCGCATGCTCTTCATAATATGGCTGCTCATTATCATAAGCATACTCATCTTTTTGGTAAGCAGCAGCAGGTTGGCTTTCAGAGTCAGGCCTGAGCTGCACACTGTTGGCATTCACTTCAGTTGCTGATTCGGCAACATTTTCAACGCTGCCGGGGCTGTAGTAAATGTCGTCATAAGTGCTGGTAGCATGATAACCTGTGGAACATGCAGTAAAAAAGATTAATATCAAGCCGCTTAATTTTAAAAGGGTTTTCATAGCTTTTCCTCCTTTTGATTGTATATATAATGTTTTGTAATTTTCATTGTTCTATTGAAATACGAATTTGTTGCCAATTATTTCTTAAATTTGCTGCAACATTTCACATATAAATACAACAAATTTTATACCAACAATCTACTATGGCTAAAGATTTTTCAACACGGGAAGAAAACTATTCGAAGTGGTACAACGATATTGTTCAAAAAGCTGATTTGGCTGAAAATTCGGCCGTTAGGGGATGCATGGTCATAAAGCCTTATGGATACGCTTTATGGGAAAACATGCAGGCAGTTCTTGACAAAATGTTTAAAGATACCGGTCACTCCAATGCATACTTCCCAATTTTCATACCAAAGTCGTTTTTCAGCAAAGAAGCAGACCATGTTGAGGGGTTTGCAAAGGAATGTGCTGTAGTAACCCACTACAGGCTCAAAAATGATGCTGATGGCAACGGTATAGTGGTGGATGAAACTGCTAAACTGGAAGAGGAGCTTATAATCAGGCCAACTTCTGAAACCATTATATGGGACACCTACAGAAACTGGATTCAATCGTACAGGGATCTTCCGATACTTGTTAACCAGTGGGCCAATGTGGTACGTTGGGAGATGCGAACACGCATGTTTTTGCGCACTGCTGAGTTTCTATGGCAAGAAGGACACACTGCACATGCCACAAAAGAAGAAGCCATTATTGAAACCAAACAGATGCTGGATGTATATGCTGACTTTGCAGAAAAGTTCATGGCCATCCCCGTATTAAAGGGGACAAAATCGGAAAACGAAAGATTCGCAGGAGCACTCGAAACATATTGCATTGAGGCTTTAATGCAAGATGGCAAAGCTCTTCAGGCGGGCACTTCACACTTCCTGGGCCAGAATTTTGCCAAGGCTTTTGATGTAAAATTCACAAGTAAAGAGGGCAAGCTCGAGCATGTATGGGCCACTTCATGGGGAGTGTCTACACGTTTGGTTGGAGCGCTTATCATGGCTCACTCCGATGATAACGGACTGGTTTTGCCCCCCAGACTTGCCCCCGTACAGGTAGCTATTGTACCCATCTACAAAAACAAAGAACAATATAACCAGGTGTGCGAAAAAGCAGCAAAGCTCAAAGATATGCTGCAAGAAAAAGGAATCAGGGTCAAACTGGACGACCGTGACACCCACAAACCCGGATGGAAGTTCAATGAGTATGAATTCAAGGGTGTTCCACTCAGGATTGCACTGGGTCCAAGGGATATCGAAAATAATACCGTGGAGTTGGCCAGAAGAGACACCCTGGAAAAATCCATTTATCAGCAGGCAGACCTTGTCAATAAGGTGGAGCATCTGCTGGAAGCCATCCAGGATAATCTCTACCAGAAAGCGCTTACCTTTAGAGAAGAAAAGACGTTTAAGGCCGATTCGTGGGATGAATTTAATACCATTCTTGACGATAAAGGAGGCTTTATTTATGCACACTGGGATGGTACAGCCGAAACGGAGCAAAAGATAAAAGATGAAACCAAGGCAACCATCAGGTGTATTCCTTTGGAAAGCAAGCCCGAAGCTGGTACATGTATTTACAGCGGGAATCCTTCAAAACAAAGAGTAGTATTTGCCAGGGCTTACTGATTTTAAGCAGGTTAAAGTATTTTGACATGGGGTCAAAACACTTTTTGAAAATGTTCGTTATCTTTGAAGTTAGTTTTCAAAGTGACAGAAATTTTCTGCACACAACAATTCGCATTAAGAAGATGATAAAGATATTATTATTGCTTTTGCTGGTGAGTGTGACGACCGCATATAGCATTGAGTCGGATAGCATTCAGTCTCCTGAGAGAGAGTACATCAATCAGGACCCGGTGGTAGACAGCCTTCGCAGGGTCTACAGGCAACAAAACAGACAAACCGGAATACAAGGTTATCGCATCCAGATTTTCAGGGCTTCGGGCAACAGGTCCAAGCTACTCACTGAACAGGAAAAAGCCAAGTTTGATGCAAAACACCCTAACATAAGGTCTTATATCAGCTATGATGAGCCCTACTACAGGCTAAGAGTAGGTGATTTCCGAAGCAGGCTTGATGCACAGAGGTTCCTCAACAAGATTTCTTCAGAATACATCTATTCCATTATAGTGGTTGACAGGATTAACTTCCCTCGACTGGATACGTCCAAGAAAAAAGAAGGATTGCCAGACAGCAGTGCAGAGGAAGATACGATGGAGGGAAGTCCATAAAATTTTGATTCAAAAAAAAAGCTGCTTTTATATTAAAAAAGCAGCTTTTTTTATGCAATAAATATTCGCGGTTTATTAGTTTTTATCTACGGCATTCAAATCCTCAAAAGCCAATTTCAGCCTGTCGCGCATACTTTCTTCAGCTTTCCTGAGCCAGGCCCTGGGGTCGTAGAACTTCTTGTTGGGTTTGTCCTCACCTTCCGGATTGCCTATTTGTTCTTGCAAATAGCCTTCATTTTTCTGGTAAAACCCTTTAACACCATCCCAAAAAGCCCACTGTGTGTCGGTATCGATATTCATTTTGATTACACCATAAGTAATGGCTTCCCGGATTTCTTCTCTTGAAGAACCACTACCACCATGAAAAACAAAATTCACAGGCTTGGGGTTGGTATTAAATTTTTCTTCAATGAATTTTTGAGAGTTATACAAAATTTTGGGTTGAAGCTTTACATTGCCAGGCTTATAGACTCCATGAACATTACCAAAAGATGCGGCGATGGTAAACTTATCAGAAACTGCGCTGAGGGCTTCATACATTTGTCCCACCTCCTCAGGTTGGGTATAGAGCTTTGAGCTGTCTACATCGGTGTTATCCACACCGTCTTCTTCACCCCCTGTAACACCCAGCTCGATTTCCAGGGTCATACCTATTTTGCTCATACGCTCAAGGTACCTGACACATATCTCAATGTTATCTTCAAGGGTTTCCTCTGACAGGTCAAGCATGTGTGAACTGAACAGTGGCTTTCCTGTTTCCTTATAGTGGGCCTCTGAAGCTTCAATAAGTCCGTCAATCCAGGGAAGAAGCTTTTTGGCAGCATGATCGGTATGCATAATCACACGTACCCCGTAAAGCTCAGCCATTGCAGCTACATGCTTAGCACCCGAAATGGCTCCCGTTATGGCTGCATGCTGGTTTTCGTTGGAAAGACTCTTCCCTGCATAAAAATGGGCTCCGCCATTGGAGAATTGTATAATTACTGGTGAGTTTACCTCACGTGCAGTTTCAAGTGTACTGTTGATAGTATTGGTCCCTGTAACATTTATTGCCGGCAAAGCAAAATGGTTGTCTCTTGCTATTTTCAAGAGTTTTTGCACGTCATCTCCGGTTACAATCCCCGGCTGGATATCTTTCATCAAATTAGCTGCCATTTTCGTTTGTTTTTGAATGAGTAATCAATATAATTATTCCTGTAAGAAAAGTACAATGCTTTTTTTCCAACACCAAAATTACAAAACTTGCAGCAATTCCCATGCATTTACTTAATATTTGTCTGTCAATACCATAAACCACAACTGGTTTGCCAACAAACACCAATAATTTTAAAATGTTTTTTGCACCATCGGGTTCAGAAGTGTTTTACGAGTCACAGATTTTATGTAATTTAGTAATAGATTTTATCAAAAAACCCGATCAACCCCTTCATTCAACTGAATATCAAGCGAATACCAGCACAGCTATGGCCAGAATATTAATTGTTGATGATGACACCAATTTCAGCGTCATCCTGAAATCTTTTTTAATCAAAAAAGGGTACTCAACAGATTCTACCCACACCTACCGGGATGCGCTGCAACTTTTTGCATCAAAGAGTTATGATGTAATACTCACCGATTTTCGTTTACCCGATAAAAACGGGATGGCCCTTTTAAAAGACATCAGGAAGAAAAAACCTGAGGCTGTGGTCATTATAATGACTGCTTTTTCCGATATACGCATGGCCGTAAAAGCAATCAAACTGGGTGCTTACGAGTACGTTACCAAGCCTGTAAACCCTGACGAAATACTCATGTATGTGCATAAAGGCATACACAACACAAGGCAAAACCTCCGATCTCAGGTTGCAACTCTTCCCAAAGGTGAAAACACACTTAATTATGTGTATGCTTCCAGCGAAGAATCTCTGACCATACACAACCATATCAGCCTGGTAGCTCCCACAAACATGTCAGTTGTTATCCAGGGGGAGAGTGGAACCGGCAAAGAATATATTGCCAGGAAAATACATGAGCAAAGTAAAAGAAGTCAGTTTCCCTTTGTGGCCATTGATTGTGGCTCTTTGTCCAGGGAATTGGCCGGAAGTGAGTTTTTCGGACATCTGAAAGGCTCTTTCACCGGTGCTTTAAATGATAAAACAGGCCAATTTGAGGCGGCCAACAAAGGAACGCTATTTCTTGACGAAATAGGAAACCTTTCCTACGAGGTCCAGGTGAAATTGCTTCGGGCCATACAGGAGAGAAAAATCAGAAAAATTGGTTCCAACAAAGACATTCCTGTGGATGTGCGCCTGATTACTGCTACCAACGAAGACCTGCGCCAGGCACAACAAGAAGGAAACTTCAGAGAAGACTTGTATCACCGAATCAACGAGTTTTCCATCCGGGTACCCCCCTTGCGTGAAAGGAAAGAAGACATCATGGTTTTCTCGAGGTTTTTTCTTCAACAAGCCAATAAGGAACTGGAACGAAATGCAGAAATAATTCCTGACAATGTGGTACAATCCTTTATGAATTATTCATGGCCCGGCAATATCAGAGAGGTCAAAAATGTAATCAAAAGGGCAGTATTGCTATCCAAAGGCAAATCAATCAATTTGGCATCCCTGCCCCGGGAAATTATTTTTTCGCTGGAGGAAAGGCAATCTTCCACCCACAACAACGCCAACCCTGACCTGAAAACTTACACCGGAGAAACCGAAAAAGAGGTCATCATCACCACACTCCGACAGGCAGGTTTTAATAAATCAAAAGCAGCTAAGTTATTGAGGATTGACCGTAAAACACTGTACAACAAAATAAAGCTTTACGGCATTTCGTCAAACTAACAGCCCACAAAACCAGCTTACGTAATCCAATAACGACTGTCTTTTTGAGTTGGTTTTTATGAAAACCTACACAGATACGACAACACAGGGAGAACCAAAACTCAAACATTATCTACATATACACAATTCAAACTGTGTATCTAAATTCCGAATTCCACACTTATGTGTAGAATTTTTACACACTTTTTCCAAACCCCAAAACCAATGAAAACAAATTAAAAAATATTTTCACGTATATTCGCCTGATTTTGTGACGGTTAAATTTTATATTTGAAAACAAGACTCTTTCGGCACAGTTTTTCCATATTCTTTACTCAGAACATTAATTATTGCTTTCCCCCTATCTACATAAATTTCCCTTTTGTTTTCCTAATGCCGGCAGCTCCCCGCTGCCGGCTTCTTCATTTCACAGGGGTGGTGATTATACATTATTCCCTATTTTTGCGTTACGTTAACAAACAATAAGTTTCAGAAAACTCAACACTTTTAAAAATGAACGCCTTTAGTAAGCTAATCAAACTGCGATACTCCAAAGCACCCGCTATACCTGCAGGTATTAAAAATTCATTTTTGCTTCTCTTTGTTCTTTCTATAGGGTTAATGGCTCCATCCTGTGAACAAAACAAAGAAGAAGTCAAACGCTTGCAGGAAGAAAAGCAACAACTTGAAAAAGAAATTGAGCAAAACAAGGAAAATGTGGAAAGCTATTTTTCGGATTTAAATGAAATAGAGGAAAATCTGCACACAATCAAAGAAAAAGAGGGGCTGATATCGCAAACTGCGGGAACAGATACCGAGCTTGGGGTAAACCAGCAAGACCGTATCACCGAGGACATCCAAATCATCGGAGAGCTGATGGAGAAAAACCGCAACCTGATTGAAAACCTTAACAACAGGCTGCGCAATGCGGATACAAGAATCAGTGGTTTTGAGAGGTTGATTTCGCGACTGAAAGAAACCATTGAAGAAAGAGAAATAGAAATTGGACTTCTTAAAGACCAACTGGCAAAGATGAATGTACAGGTGGATTTTCTTACAGCAAAAGTCGACACCCTTCAGCGCGAAACAGAAATCCAAAACCAGACCATTGAGCAAAAAACCATTGAGCTTAACACTGCATGGTATGCCATAGGTTCGCGCCGTGAGCTTACGGACAATGACATCGTTGCCAGGGAAGGAGGTTTTCTGGGCCTGGGCAGAACTGAAAAACTCAAGGCTGATTTTAACAAAGACTTTTTTACCCGCATTGACATTACCCGTGATAGTGAAATCACCATTTTCGGGAACGACCCGGAGCTTATAACCCTTCACCCATCTGAATCATACACAATCTACGAAGAAGACGATGTATATTACCTATCCGTGCTTGATGCCGAAGAATTCTGGAGTGCTAGCCGGTATTTGGTAATCAGGGTAAAGTAAATCCAGGCTTGCTCACCTTGCTTTTCAATCTCTGCTAAAACCCACTTAATTCCATGGTTACTGTGGGGATGAGCAAAAGGAAGCCCAGGATAATAAGCGTCAGTATCAACGGCCATACCCACTGCAGCCATTTGTGGTAAGGTATGCGGGCCACACCAAGCACGGCAATCAAAACCCCTGATGTGGGTGTAATCATATTGGTAAATCCATCACCAAACTGAAAAGCCATAACAGTGGCCTGTCTTGATATGCCGATAAGATCGCTAAAGGGAGCCATGATAGGCATGGTAATGGCAGCTTTGGCTGAACCGGATGGAATCACAATGTTTACAATGGTTTGAATAACATACATCACCCCCACTGAAGCTACATTGCCAAAATTGCCCATGGCCCTGGACATTCCGTATAATATGGAGTCAATAACACCGCCATCCGAAAGAACAACGATAATACCTCCGGCAAGCCCTACAATAATAGCAGCCGACATAATATCCTGCACCCCTTCCAGGAAAAGTTTGGCTATTTCATCAGCCGACTTATTAATGGCAACACCACTGGCCACTCCCATGGCCAGAAACAGAGTGGCAATCTCCATCACATACCAGCCATAACCCATAACGCCAACGATTAAAAACACGATGGTATATCCCAGTAGCAACAGTATGAAAAAGTGAACCGATTTTTTCAGGGATAAAAAACCCAGGACAGAAAATAAAATTGTAAACAAAGGCAATACCCAGAAAGTAAATGAACTGTTGCCAACAGTCATGGTGGTTATCGGGTAAAAGAAAGAAAAAATTACCAGTACCAGTAATGTACTGGCATATACAAACCAGGCTATGGAGGGTGTATAATATTTTATCTCGGTTGATTCATTTTCTTTTCTTTTCCTCCAATATTCATCTTCCCGGTACATGATAGAGCTTTGGGGATTTGTCCTGATTTTTTTGGCATACCTCAAAACAAAGGCAATACCTACAATATTGATAACAAGCCAGGCAAACATGCGGTACTCAATACCTGAAAACAGGGGCAAGTCGGCCAGTCCCTGGGCGATACCAATGGTAAAAGGATTAAGAATGGCCCCGGCAAACCCCAGGTGGGCAGCAATATAAACCATGCATACCCCCATGATGGAATCATAACCCATAGATATGGCAAGAGGGATGAGGATGATCACAAAAGCGATGGTTTCCTCACTCATCCCGAAAATAGCCCCAAACAAACTAAACAACAACATTATCAGAACAATAATGATATTGTCCACACCCAATTTATTCATCAAAGGAATCTTCTCCAGTTTTTTGGTAAACTTCAGGAAAGCAAAAATCCCCACATCTATGGCTTTACTCTTGTTCATAATCCAAAACGCCCCACCTATCATCAGAATAAAAATGATGATGTTGCTTTGTTTCACAAAGCCTTTAAATAAGGCAGAAAAAACATGCCAGGTTTGTGTTTGGCTTTCAAACTGCTCCTGATGTTCGGGCGGCAGGTTTTCTTCATAAAAGAATACCATTTCTGTTGTCTCCGTCCCGTTTTCAACTTTGGTAACCTCCACGTATTTACCTGTGGGAATAAACCAGGTAAGAATGGCAGCAACTACAATGATTCCAAATACAATTACATAGGTGTGGGGTACTTTCTTCATAGATGTTTTTTTATCTAATTACGGCATTTGTTAGAAAATCAGCCTGCGAATGTATTTAAATATTTCAGCATTGACAAAAAGTTTGCTATCCAACTTTTAGACTGCCTCTCTATTCTATTGCAATGTAAAACCAAACAATTCAAAAAGATGCAAGTTATTTTCATTCACACCAGGTATGCGGCTTACTTAATCCAAACTGAAAGTTTCTCCAGGCAGATAAATATCAACCAATAAATTGCGGGCGCCCAACTTACCGTTTTTCTCCTGGTAAGAGTTATCTGGATTCTGAAAGACCATAACTTGTGATATTCCTGTAACTTCGGCTTCATTTCCACGCACCAGTAAGGCGGTAGATTCATCAATGCCTATTCCATACAAATCAGGGTTTTCAATAACGGCAGTTAGCAACCTGTTATGACGATTTCGCCAAATGAAATGTTGATCAATAATGGCCGTTTGAATAAGACCTAACCCCGGAGCAAGTTCAATATTTTCGGACTCTATGGTACGAAATGTGGGGCTGTACTCAGGATAGCGCAACTCATTGCCGGTAATCATAAGTTGACTCATAACGGCTGCGCCAGCGCTGGTTCCGGCAATCATAGCACCACGATTGTAGGCGTCGTGTATAGCCTCCTCGATTTCTGTATCGCCGGCCACCCCCATAAAGCGATTTTGATCGCCGCCGCTTATGTATACCAGGTTTGCCTGCCTTATGGAATCAAGCCATTGTGAGTCAGGCTGTGTATCGTGTAAAAAATTAAAGCCCGTAACATTTTCTATTCCGTTATGGAAAAACTGTTCTGACGCCCAGATGATAGCTGAGTCGGGCACACTGCTCGACATGGGCAAAATAACGGCATATCCCCCATCACGAAGTCCTGCTTCATCTATCATGTGGTTAACCAATGCATTAGGGCGACTTCCCCCGCCAATAATAAACAATGAACCCTCTGCCTGACCTTGCTCTTCTTTAGTTTGAGGGGATGGCCCACACGAAAAACCAAAAACTAGCACAGTCAACAACAAACAAATTTTACGCATAAAATAAACAGTTTTAAAAATTGGGAATAAAATGTCGTTCCGGTAGTAAACGCACCACCAGAACGACACTGTAAGTAAACTTAATCTCCGGTTTGGAAAACATGTATGTTGGTGATGCCGATCCGATCATTATCACTTGAATCGTGGTGACGGAAAGCGATACGGATTTGCTGACCGGTATATTCACTAATATCTTCCATGCGGTTTATCCATACCCAGTTCTCCATTTCAGGTGTCAGCCGCTCGGTAAATATTTCTTCAAACAAATCTGCATCAAATGAGTCAGCATCTATATCCACATCTGTTGTTATAAGTACACTGTAGTTTTCCTGACGGAAGTCGGGTGTATTTGCGGTGGGTGTAACGTCCCATTCAAGAGCCAGGCCACCTTCTACATCCGAAAGATCAATAGCAGGGGAAACAATCCAGTTGTCAGGTTCCAGGGCTTCTCCGTCCCATGATTCGGAAAGAATATAAGTTTCGTTTTCTTCTGGAAACTCGTCCCAATACCAGTTTCTACCGTCACCGTCAAGGTCTGCCATGAACCAGTCCTGGGGCGGGAACTCCTGGGCCAGGCCGGGGTCTTCAAAACCTTCAAAAAAGACGGTGGGAACCAGCAAGAGGTGTGCTTCGGCCTGGAGGTTGTTATAATCCAAGTCATCCTGCTCAGGCAGTGGCGTAACTTCAAGCGTAACGTCATAGCTGCCGCTGGTTTCATAAACCACAACACCCGGATCTGCTTCATCCGAAGTTTGCCCGTTCCCAAAATCCCAAAAATAGGTGGCGGCCATTTGTGAATTATTATTGAAACGCACCTCATAATTCATTTCTCCTGTTTCTTCATTGAGGTAGAAAGTTTCAACCTCATAATCAAAATAGGCCTGAGTGCTGGGTGTGGGAATTTTTAATTCATCATCCTGGCAAGACCACAAGGAAACCAATGCCAGCATCACAACCCATAATGCTATATTTATTTTAATTTGATTCATGTCTTTACATATTTAAAATTCATTATCAAGAAACACTTTGACATCAAGGGCATTTTCCGGACGGTTTATACCATCAAAACACCTCTGTAAAATCAGTAACCCGGATTTTGGTCTTCATCATTAATGGCGTCGTTGGCCAGTATTTCATTTAAGGGTATCGGGAAAAGGGTTTGATAGTTGTCGGTAACCCCCTCCAATACTTCCAAAGCCTGACCTGTTCTCACCAAATCAAACCAGCGATGCCCCTCAAAAGCAAATTCCAGGCGCCTTTGCTGAGCAATTTCTTCCCTGAGCTCTTCATAGTCATCACTGGTAACTTCATCCAGGCCAGCCCTTTCCACCATCGGGTTCAGGTATTGGCGGATTTCTACAGGGTCGTCTCCCTTTAGCAGACTGGCTTCTGCATATATCAGATACATTTCTGCCAGGCGGAAAACATAAACATTATCAGTGCCGGTTTCTATGTCATTATATTTCAGCACATAGGGCTCATCATCCAGGAATCCAATGGATGCAGAAAACCGCAGATCGTCCTCAGGGAAATCAGCCAAAAGGACACTGTCGGGGGCAAACTCATACCTACCACTGATATCGGTTGGAAAAAAGTACTCCGCCAGCCTGTTTCTATCCTGCTCATTGTACTCAATTTCGAAAATAGATTCACGGTTTTCATTGCCACTAAACAGGTAAGCAAAGTCTTGTTCCAGCTCCAGTCCAAAGTCATCTATTACTGAACTTGCCGCATTCAAAGCTGCATCCAGATATTTATCTTCATGGGTAATAGAATAATAGTGCAAATTTGCCCGGGCTTCAAGAGCAAGTACAGCAGCCAGAGAGGCACGCCCGCGGATAATTTCCGACGAAATATTTTGACGTGCTACTTCCAGGTCATCAAAAACAGATTGAAACACTTCACTTACCTCATTGCGGGGCTTATTTAGATCATCCTCATCAGCGGTGGCGGAGCTGGTTCTCACAGGCACCCCACCAAACATTCTTGCCAGGTCGTAATGGGCAAGTGCTCTCAAAAAGTGTAATTCTCCCTGGATTTCCTGTTTCTCATTGTCTTCAAACCCTTCAACCTCCGGCAAGCGTTCTTTGAGGCTGTTTATCCGGTTCAGGGCACGGTAAATGCTACTCCATATACCTTCCACAATAACATTGTCGGGAAGGATGGAGTTGTTATCCATTTGGTTATATCCGGCTGTGGTACCTGACCAGCTGAGTATGTCAGAGGAAAGGTCACCGGCAGCATTGTAATTGCGTCCATAGTATCCGGCCGCCTGGAATGAATCGTAGCAACCATTCAAAGCCCTGATGGCATCGGTCCTGTTGTTCACTGCACCATCAGCCGGTATGCTGTGCTGTGGATCCACATCCAAAACATCGCAGGAGACCAGGGTGGCTATAATAAAAGTGCTAATCAAATATATCTTTTTCATTTCAAATAATTTTTAAAGTCCTACATTAATACCAAACGACACCGTACGAACCTGGGGATAGGTAAAAAAGTCGGTCCCTAAAACCAGGTTATCATCTCCGGCGTAGTTCACCTCCGGATCCATCCCACTGTAATTGGTGAAAGTGAGCAGGTTTTGTGCGGTTACAAAAACCCTTGCATTACGCATTCTCAGGGTTTCCAGCATATTTCCGTCAAGATTATAAGAGAGGGTAAGGTTTTTCACCCGCAGGTAAGAACCGTCTTCAATGAATCGCGAAGATATACGGTTGTTGTTATTGGGATCCCGTCCTGTGGCTCTTGGCATATTGGTTTCATCACCAGGCTCTGTCCAGCGGTCAAGAACTGCAGTGGTTTGATTATCATTTCCTTTCATGGATTCAATAAAGACACGGGTTCCATTGAAGATATCATTGCCGTAGGAGAATTGCAGAAACACGCTAAGCTCGAAGTTTCTCCAGGCCAGATCGTTGCTAAAACCACCGGTAAAGTCAGGGTTGGGATCCCCGATTTTTTTCCTTTCATCAGAAAATACAATATCACCGGTAGAAGGGTCAACACCATAACTTTCATAACCGTAGAATATTCCCAGTGGTTCACCAACCCTTACACTGTTGCTTCCCCTTCCAATGTTATCAAGGGGTTGGTCTTTGTAAAGCGACAGAACCTTGTTGCGGTTGCGCGAAAGGTTGAATGAGGAGGACCAGAAGAAATCATCTGTCTCCACATTCACGGTTTTGATACTCAGCTCCAACCCTTTGTTTTCCAGTTCACCAATATTGGTTGTGATACTGGAGTATCCTGAGCTCATGGAAATGGGTCTGCTAAAGAGTAGGTCCTGGGTTTGGTTATTATAATAATCCAGAGAAATCTCCAGGCGATCCTCCCACATGCCTATATCAAAACCTGCATTAAATTGGTAAGTTGTTTCCCATTTCAGGTCAGGATTTGCCAGTCCAAGGGGGTAAATACCTGATTGGCCAAGATAGTTTGAGCCACCACCATAAAGTGCCATGTAGGCAAAGTCCGGGATACCATCATTACCGGTAACACCGTAACTTGCCCTAAGCCGTAATTCGTTGACAGGGGCATCCAGGTTTTGAAAAAAGTTTTCTTCCGAAACCCTCCAGGCCGTGCTCACCGCCGGGAAAAACCCATAACGGTTTTCTTCGCTGAATTTGGACGAACCGTCAAACCGGGCCGAAGCAGTAAGGATATACCTGTAATCAAAATTATATTTCAATTGCCCGAAATAAGAGTTCATCCCCCTGTTAACTGCCCTTGCATAGGCATCGGTAATGGTACCGGCTTCGGCAAGATATTGCAATTGCTCGTTGGGAAAGTCTACCCCACGTATAAATTGGTTTCTGCGCTGGAAGATTTCAAAGGAATATCCCGCCAACAATTCAGCATTGTGTACATCAGCAAAAGTATTCGTATACCTTATGGTATTGTTGGAAACGATATTAAGTACATTGTTTTGCGCCTCCAGCCCAATCCCACCGGAACGTGCTCCCTGACGGGTGGTGATGGGGTCATAACTATGTTCTCTAAGACTCAGATAATCGAACCCCCATTTAGTACCAATTGTAAGGTTGGGCAAAATCCGGTAATCCCCAAAAATATTGCCGATAGTTCGGTATGAGTGGGCTTCATTGATGGCTTCATTGCCAATGGCAACGGGGTTGGCAAAGGGTGCTTGTTCAGCATAGTTCCCATCTTCATCATACACCGGGTAAATTGGAGGATTGGCAATGGCATTGGCCAGGGGAGCATTGAGCGATTGGTCCCCTTCTACCCTATTGTTAAGCGAATAGCTTACACCAAAGCTGGCTCCCATATCAAAATTTTCATTCACTTTGTGATCGATATTCACCCTGCTGTTGAGTCGTTCATAGGATGTTCCCAGCACAATTCCTTCCTGGGTATAATAACTGCCTGAGATAAAAAACTGTGTATTTTCACTTCCTCCGTTGGCTGAAAGCTCATAATTGGCAATGGGAGCTGTTCTCAAAACATGATCCAGCCAATCGGTATCGGTTACATTATCAGGGTCATCGGGGCTTGTACCTTTTAACTCATGCCACTGTTGTGCGTTAAGCATTTCAAGACGATTTTCTAAATCCTGGACGCCATAGGTAGCATTGAAGTTGAGCTGGGTCTTTTGTTCACGTCCCCTTTTGGTGGTAATGAGAATCACCCCATTTGTTGCTCTTGCACCGTAAATAGCGGCTGCAGAGGCGTCTTTCAAGACAGTAATGGACTCAATATCGTTGGGATTGATATCCGACAATGCGTTAATTCCCTGCCCAGAGAAACCTACTTGTCCATAATTACCGGTAGTAACAGGGATACCATCCACCACATAGAGAGGTTCGTTACCTGCAGAGATGGAGCTATTTCCCCTGATTCTGACACTTGTGGCTGCACCAGGAGTTCCTGAGTTTTGGGTGATCTGTACTCCTGCTGATCGCCCCTGTAAAACCCCATCCAGGGTTCGCATGGGTACATCCCGGATTTCTCCTTCACCTACCACGCCCAAAGAACCGGATATCAAACGGCTGGATTCAGTTCCATATCCCACAACAACAACCTCTCCCAGGCTGGCAACATCCATCATTAATCCTACATCAATGTTGCGCCGATTTTCCACAGGAATGGTTTCGGTTAACATCCCTACATAAGAAAACACCAGGGTATCAGCACCATCTACTTCAATGTTGTAACGCCCATCCATATCGGTAATGGTTCCCTGGTCCGTGTTCTTTATCTGCACGGTAACCCCCGGAAGTGGCATGTCATCTTCCATGTGGGAGGTTACTATTCCTGTCACCTCTATGGTTTGGGCATTGACAGCCCAAAAACACATGACAAGTAAAGCAAAACTTGTAATAATTTTCTTCATTCTTGTTGAGTTTTGGTTTGTGTTAATTATACGATTTGTTTGGTTTGAACAAAATACAATACCGGAAATTTTTCTTACCCTTTTACACATCCAATCAGAGTATTCATAACATGACAGGCAGCTTATCTGCATAAAAATAAGGTCACCCCAATTGCTAATTATAAATGCAGATACTATAATGTTTTTTTCAGTTGCAATTATAGTAAGAATCCCGGACAAAACATGCGTTTTTAAAATTTTTTATTTACTAAAGTATACTCCCAGGATTGTTGAATTATAGTTAAATCAATGAAATCAACAACTAATTTACACACAATCCCGAAAACAATTCCTGTAGGTTTATAATTTTTTTAATTAAAAAACTATCTTTAGCTGAATAATCTCTGGATTAAATCGTCCTTAAATTACAAATGTCAAGTTATAAAAAGATAACCCTTGCCGTTTGGGTACTCTTTCTGTCTACGCCAAAAATCCCGTCACCACTCAATCGCGGCAATCAGAAAATTCTATTAATTTTGCAAATTGTTTCAACAACAAGAATAAACCTTCACAGCCAACATCTTTTAACTTTAATCACATGGAACAACTGAAAAGACAACGCATATCCGGTTTACTAAAAGGCACCGACTCCAAACTAATCAATCAGCAAATAAACGTCAAAGGCTGGGTGAGAACCAAAAGGGGCAATAAGAATGTGGCTTTTATAGCATTGAATGATGGGAGCATCATACACAATATACAGTTGGTTGTGGACGTAAAAGCTTTTAACAACGATGAGTTGTTGCGTAAAGTAACCACGGGTGCCTGCATTTCGGCCAATGGCAAGCTTGTAGAGTCCCAAGGAAAAGGACAACAAGTTGAGCTGCAGGTTTCCCACATCAAGCTCTATGGACCTGCAGATCCTGACAAATACCCCCTGCAGAAAAAAGGGCACACCCTTGAATTTTTGCGTGAAATTGCTCACCTCAGGCCTCGCACCAACACCTTTGGTGCAGTGTTCAGAGTACGTCATGCACTGGCTTATGCCATCCATAAATTTTTCAACGACCGGGGCTTCTATTACCTGCATACCCCTATTATTACAGGCTCAGATGCCGAAGGGGCCGGCGCCATGTTCAGGGTTACCACGCTTGATTTGAACAATGTTCCCAAAACGGAGGAGGGAAAAATTGATTTCGAACAGGATTTTTTCGGCAAGGAAACCAATTTAACGGTAAGTGGCCAACTTGAAGGAGAGCTGGGCGCACTGGCCCTATCGAACATTTATACATTCGGGCCCACATTTAGAGCGGAAAACTCAAATACATCACGTCACCTGTCTGAGTTCTGGATGATTGAACCTGAAATGGCATTTTACGATATTGATGACAACCAGGACCTGGCTGAAGAGTTTTTAAAATACCTTATCAGCTACGTGCTGGAAAAATGCCCCGATGATCTGGCGTTCCTCCAGAAAATGTATGACAAAGAGTTGATCGAGCGGTTACAATTTGTTACAGAAAACACATTTGAAAGACTCACTTACACCTCTGCCATAGAAATCCTGGAGCAGTCGGGTGAAAAGTTTGACTACCCTGTTAAGTGGGGAGTAGACCTTCAATCGGAGCACGAAAGATACCTGGTGGAAAAACACTTCAATAAGCCTGTGATATTAACGGATTACCCCCGGGGTATAAAGGCTTTTTACATGAAGCAAAACGAAGATGAAAAAACCGTGCGGGCCATGGATGTTTTATTCCCACAAATTGGAGAAATTATTGGAGGCAGCCAGCGCGAGGAAGATTATGATAAGCTTATTGCCCGGATCAATGAAATGGACATCCCTGAAAAAGATGTTTGGTGGTACCTGGAAACCCGCAAGTATGGCACAGCACCTCACAGTGGCTTTGGGCTGGGGTTTGAAAGACTGATGCTGTTTATTACGGGAATGGGCAACATTCGAGACGTAATCCCTTTCCCAAGAGCCCCACAAAATGCCGAATTTTAACAACCCCCAATTCCAGGTTTGGGAAATTTTTCTTAATTTGGCAAAACATTAACCAAAGGGAAAAAATAAATATTCCTGGTTTTTCAGAAAAGAGTCATGTTAAAACAAAGACTACAACAAAAGCTATTACAAAAACTTTCCCCGCAGCAGATTCAGCTGATGAAACTGCTGCAGCTGCCAACTCTGTTGCTTGAACAGAGGATAAAAGAGGAGATTGAAGAAAACCCGGCCCTGGAAGAGGGAAACGAGGAAGAACTTGGCGAGTATGACAACCAGGATCAGGAGGGTGATGTGAAAGATGATTTGGAGGAGGGTCAGGAAGCAGATTTTGACGAACCAGAAGTAGACCCGGACAATGAGTTTGACATCAGCGACTACATTGAAGATGACGAAATCCCCAATTACAAACTGGCAGCTAACAATACCAGTGCCGATGATGAAAACAAGGAGGTACCCATGTCCACCTCTTTCAGTTTTCAGGAGTACCTGCTTAGCCAGTTGGGACTGAGAGAGCTGACAGAACATCAAGCCCTGGTGGCCAATCATATCATCGGTAATATTGATGATGCCGGGTATTTACAAAGAGATATTCACTCCCTCATTGATGATCTGGCCTTTTCGCTCAACGTTACCACTGATTTCAAAGAAGTACTCAACCTGCTTCGGGTCATTCAGGAATTTGACCCGCCAGGTGTGGGAGCCAGGGACTTGCAGGAATGCCTTTTGTTGCAAATCAGGAGAAAGACGCCCCGCACTCCGGCTGTTGAAAATGCAACCTTATTACTAGAGAAAAACTTTACCGATTTCACCAAAAAGCATTACCAGAAAATACAGAAAAAGCATAACTTTTCGGATGAAGACTTAAAGGATGCCATTGACGAAGTTTTAAAATTAAACCCCAAGCCCGGCAATAGTCTCACAGAGGCAGGACGCTCCGCACAATATGTAATCCCTGACTTCATAGTGTCTACTGAAAATGGAGAGCTACACCTTACTCTGAACTCCCGTAATGCACCCGATTTGAAAATCAACCGGACCTACGCCCAAATGCTTGAAACCATGGCGGGAAACAAGGATAAAACCAAATCCAACCCACGACAAAAAGAAGCCATGGTTTTTGTGAAACAAAAGCTCGATGGGGCCAAGTGGTTTATTGATGCCATTAAGCAGCGGCAAAACACCCTGCTGGTGACCATGGAAGCCATCATGACCTTCCAGAAAGAGTATTTCCTTACCGGTGATGAAACGAAAATCAAGCCGATGATCCTGAAAGATATTGCAGACATTGTGGAGCTCGACATATCTACCATTTCAAGGGTGGCAAACAGCAAATATGTACAAACCCCCTATGGTACCTTTTTGCTGAAGACTTTGTTTTCAGAATCCTTGCAAAACGAAGAAGGAGAAGAAGTTTCCACCCGTGAAGTAAAGAAAATCCTTCAGGATTGTATTGGAGGGGAGAACAAGGCAAAGCCTCTTACCGATGAGCAGCTCACCTCCATATTAAAAGAAAAAGGGTATAACATTGCCCGTCGAACGGTGGCCAAATACAGGGAGCAACTCAACATACCTGTGGCCAGATTAAGAAAGGAGTTAGTGTGAATAGATGGCAAAACCTTTGGGCTCACCTGGCAAGTGCAGTATTTCATCCGATGCTGATACCCTCATTTGCAGTTATTATCCTGTTTTCCATTCCCAGTTATATTTTGTTTTCCTTTACACCCGAAGCTCGCAGGATAATTACCCTGATAGTTTTTGTGAATACATGCATTGCTCCCCTACTGCTTATTATTCTCTTCAAAAAAACCGGCCTCGTTCAAAGCATCCGGTTAACAGAAAGAAAAGACAGGATATTACCCATATTATCCAGTGTGGCACTTTACCTTTTCACTTATTATATTTTCCGCCAGGCCAATGTCCCTTCGCTACTTAGTTTCTTTATTCTTGGTGGTGCAATACTTGTTCTTACAGGTTTTATAATAACTTTTTACTGGAAAATAAGCCTGCACATGATGTCAATCGGAGGGTTTACGGGTTTTTTGATCATTACCTCCCTTGTATTAAGATACGAAATGCCATTGCTAATTATAGGAAGTATTATTATTTCAGGTTTATTGGGCTCTGCACGCATCAGGTTAAATGCACACACTCCGGCACAGGTGTATTCCGGATTTATTACCGGTATATCACTTATGATGCTTCTTTTTTTACACCTCACGCCTTAGACAAAAAAAATTACGCCATAACCAGGGTTATCAAACCAGGTTATGGCGCAAAACAGAGCAAAACAATATGTCAAGAGGTCTGTGCCGTTGTCTAAAATATGATAAAAGACAAGCCTAAAGTCGTAAAAGTAGCATTTTCAGTAGCACCATTTCCTTCAAACAAATCGGTTAAAGGAATGTAAGCATAAAAATTAACCCTTCCGTATCCAATTCTGCCGTGCAAACCCAACAAAAAGTTTTCGATATTATCAAGTTTCCCTTCCTTGAATTTAACTTCTCTACCGGTTCCGGCAAGGTCATCTCCCACATATTTGGTATGGGCATTTACCAGTAAACCCGCTCTTAGTCCTGCATGTACTCGAAGGGTATTGGGAAGAGAGCGTGACCGATAACGTAATTCTACAGGCACGCTTAGATAATTCAGGCTTAACTTGTTTTTATCAAAATCTTCAGTAATTTCAAGAAAATCATAATACTGGTTATCATTATCCCATTGATAAAGGTAGTCCTCATCAACATATAAGTTGTGGCTCATAAAACCAAGGCCTGCAGCCACACTAAAGTTGGATGTGCTGATGGGAAAATCCTGGACATAATCAATACTAACCCCCCGGTTGATGGTACGCGTATCCATATTGCCCGGCAGGTCGGTCCACATATCCGTAAAAAGGCCTATCATCAGTCTGTCCTTGGGTCTCATGCGGGTTTTTTCCTGGGCAAAAAGGGTGGGAAAAACCAGCATTACAGCGGTGAAAACGACAAATATTTTTTTCATTGGGTTTAATTTTAAGAAGATTAATGATACGTTATTTATTTTCAAATCAATGCAATTGACTTAAGATTCAACAAAACCGGATGGCTTCAAAAACGGTGCCATTTGTTATTCAACCCATTCAATTTTCTTTAATTGTTATCTCAGATACGGCTCATCTATTGCTGCAAAGGATTTAGTTCTCCGGCGGAAAACCATGAAAGTCAGTGGTTCATTTTAATGACCAGCTTTCCTCTTACCCGGCCCTTCTCAATATGCCGGTGTGCATCTGCTGCCTCCTCAAGATTGTAAATATGGTCAATATGCGTTTTCAGGTTACCCTCTTCGGTAATTTTTCGCAATACCTCCAGGTCGTCCCTGCCGGGCTTGCAAATAATTAAATAGCCTTTTCTGCTTGAAAACACATTTATCAGCTGCTTCAACATCAATCCAAAGCTGGGCAAGGTACTAACATACACACCTTTTGAGGTTATAATGGGCCTGCATCGAAAATAGGTTGATTTTCCCACCGCATCAAAAACTATATCATATTGCTTATCGGAACGTGTAAAGTCTTGCTGCTGATAATCTATAACCTTATCCGCACCCAGGCTTTTTACAAAATCCACATTTTTACCCGAGCAAACCCCGGTAACTGTGGCACCATATACTTTGGCAACTTGCACGGCATACATCCCCACGCCTCCGGATGCACCGTTGATGAGCACCGTTTTGTCCCTATCTGCTCTCCCCTTATCTCTTAAGGCTTGCAGGGCAGTTAATGCAGCCAGGGGGATAACAGCAGCTTCCTCAAAACTAACGTTTTTTGGCATCGGACAGACCAACTGCTCTTTAATACTGAGGTATTCGGAGTAACCACCACCCTGAGATGAAAGCATGGCGAACACTTTATTCCCTGCCTTGAAAAACGGAGAGTTGCTTTCTTCAACGACCCCTGCAACCTCAGCTCCGGGAACACGGGGGAAATGCGAAGGAACAACCCATTTTAATGCTCCACTGCGAAGTTTGAAGTCCAGGGGGTTCACTCCGCCAGCCATCACTTTTACCAACACATGATTATCAGGAAGAGAGGGCTTTTCACTTTCAACCTTACGCAACACATCTGCATTCCCGTAGGTGTCATAAATTATTTTTTGCATAAAAGCCCATTTTTTTCAAACAATATCCTGTAAACATCCTGCATACTTATTGCAAAAGTAAACAAAAAGTTGATGCTTTTGTTTCAAAAAAAGCTTGGCAATTCAATTACCGATGCACACCCCAAAGCATAGCATCTCAGATCAAATGTACTTCTATGAAAAAAATCAATGGCTCTCATTCTCTTTCAGATAAGGAAACTAAACCAGAAATCATTTATGTTTTCGACGCACTTTGTGGATGGTGCTATGGATTCAGTCCTGTAATAACAAGGCTTTTTGAAGAGTTTTCGCCACATGTGGACTTTTTGGTTTTATCCGGCGGTATGATTAAGGACAAGGACATCGGCCCCATCAAGAGGTTCTCATTTTTTATCCGAAAAAATATCGAAAAAGTTGAAAACACCACGGGGATAAAATTTGGAGAAAACTTTATCCGGGAAAACCTGAACAAAGGTGACGGTATTTTCACTTCAATCACACCAGCAAAGGCCCTTGCAGCCTTCAGATTAATAAACCCGAATGGCATGATTCCCTTTTCCTGTGCCATTCAGAAGGCCATTTATTACGATGGAATTCGCATTAATGAGCCTGAAGCCTATGCCAAATACGCGATGGAGCAGGGGGTGGATTCCAGCATTTTCCTGGGGAAAATGCAATCCACAGAAGTGTCCCAAATCATAGAAAATGAGTTTAAAATGGTCGCTGGAATGGGAGTAAAATCATATCCGGCTCTGGTGTTGCACAAAGCAGGCGAACAAAAAATACTCGTCAAAGGATATAAAAGCTTTACCGATGCTTATAAATTACTAAACCAGGCACTGCAGGCATAGTGAATGCCATGGATATCTGTCACCGCAACCCCGCTTCTTTGCAGGGTATATCATACCATAAAAAATTCGTCAATTATTCATCGTTTTTCTCTAATTTTGCGCTCTGTTCAATCTTTTTACATTTTCCAAAGCGAATAAATATGGGAAGAGCATTTGAATACCGGCGCGCAGCCAAAGAAAAACGCTGGGACAAGATGTCCAAAGTATTTCCGAAGCTTGCCAAATCCATTACTATGGCTGCCAAAGAGGGGGGTGATGACCCAGCCCTGAACCCCCGGCTGCGCACAGCTATTCAAAATGCCAAGGCACAAAACATGCCCAAAGATAACATTGAAGCAGCCATCAAAAGGGCTTCGGGCAAAGATGCCGCCAGTTATACAGAAATTGTTTACGAAGGTAAGGGGCCCCATGGGGTATTGGTTGTTATCGAATGTGCCACCGACAACACCACACGTACCATTGCAAATATCAAATCATACTTCAACAAAGCGGGGGGCGCATTAGTGCCCACTGGCTCACTGGAATTTCTTTTTGACCGCAAAGCAGTGTTTCAGTTCGAGCTAAAGGATGAGATAGATACAGAAGAGCTGGAGCTTGAACTCATCGACGCGGGCCTGGAAGTGATACAGATACATGAAGGAACAGCATACGCTTATGGCGACTATAAAGACTTTGGCTCACTAAGCCAGGCATTTGAAGAGAAAGGAATTGATGTTAACAAAGCTAACTTACAGCGCATTCCCAACGCTCCTGTTGAATTTTCAGAAAATCAGCTGGAAGAAATAGACAAGCTTCTTGATAAAATTGAAGATGATGATGATATCCAGGCCGTTTTCACCAATATTGCCTGACCGGAATACCAATCCATCTACCTTCTGAGTAGTGATTGGCTTACTAAGCCAACCCTCTCTTTTACTTTTCAATGATATGCTCCACAGGCATCCTTTCATCGGGCTGTTTATCGGCACCCGGCTGTTCCTGAGATTGTTTGTAAATCTTTATCCAAGCCATCAAGCCGGCTATGGCGATACCTAAAAAAACAAAATACTGGAAACTGGTAAACACCATGTTTTTTTCAAAATAAAGCGGAACAGAAATCACATCACCAATGATCCAGTAAATCCAGTTTTCAATTCTCTTAAGGGCCATAAACAACATCCCTACCAAAAAGATGGCAGTTGTGAAAGAATCTACATAAAGCAGTTTCAGCCCTTCAATATAAACGTCGCTGGCCATATAATCATAATCATGCCTTTTAAACAGGTAGATAAGCCCCAGGATCAAAAAGAAGAAAACAAAAACAGCCATTACACCCAGCCATTGTTGTCTTACACTATTCCATCTTATGGGAATTACTTTATTGTTGGGTCCTTTACGTGTCCATTTGTACCAACCGTATACGCTCATCAAAAAGTAAAAAAAATTGATCCCCATGTCGGCATACAGCTGGGGCTCGATAAGGATATAAACATAAATTATTACAGAAACGATACCTGTGGGATATACCAGTATATTGGCTTTTTTGGCATACCAAACACTAAGCAATCCAAAAATAACCGCAATAATCTCCAATAGAGAAGTGTTTTGAACATTCTCCATGAAAGTTTCGAAGAAACTAGTTAGTAACATAATAAATTCAGATATTTAAAAACCCTGCAAAGATATGATTTTATTTTTTTGATGGTTTGGATTTGCGCCTGATGATGTGCTGGGTAGCCATATAAAGGACAAGCAACATAAGCAGAAAAACGGATAAACGCCCCAGGAAGTCGCCATTTCTGACATAGAAGGTAATCTTTTGGTTTTTATGAATTTCCTGCCTTATGGAGTCCGCTTCCCACCAGCAGGTTTGCTGATAAAATTCTCCTTTAGGGTCAATAAAGCCCGATATGCCTGTTTTAGCAGCCCGGGCAATGCTTCTTCGGGTTTCAATAGCCCGCAGACGTGCATATTGGTTGTGCTGTCGATAGCCTGGGGTGTCTCTCCACCACCCATCGTTAGTAACGATAAATATCAGCTCGGCGCCATTTTTGATGTAATCGTTTAGGTACTCTCCATATATGGATTCATAGCAGATAACCGGGGCAACCCGGGTACTATCCATACCGTCAAACACTGCACGGTCTTTTTGCCGTCCCATACTACCGCTGGTACCTCCAAAGTATTCCACCAACAGGCCAATGGGTTTCAGGTACCTGGCAAAGGGCATTTGTTCAATTCCGGGAACCAGCTTAGATTTAAAGTATTTATCCCAACTGCCTTTACCATCTATCATCAAGGCAGCATTATAGGCATCATAGTATCGTTCTCCACCTCTAAAACGACGAGCTGTAGGGGATAATACATCCCCTTGCTCATAAAGCCTGTACATCATTACACCAGTTATCCAGGTAAGTGAATCGTATTGCGCTGCGTGTTGCTGCAGAGCGTTCATGCCATAATGGTTTTGGGGGTTGTTGAGCCAAAGCCCGGAAGGCAACGAAGCTTCGGGAGCCACTACAAACCGTGTGTTTGGAGTAATTTTGTTTTCGGCCAGCTCAATGAGGGCATCCGTCCATTTCCTCACCTGTGCGGGTCCGGAGGGTTTAACATATGGATCACGACCTGGCTGAACCACAACCACTTCAACCGGATCTTCAGGTAGTTCATAACGCCAATCTATCACAAAAGAAATCACTGGAGGTACAACAAGAAAAACAAAAGTTATGGCTCCCGTAATGGCCCTTTTTTTGATAATTTGAAACTGTTGATAGTTTTTGAGGTAGGTCTCCATTTGCTTTTGGGATTTTTCATCTTCCGCCTCCAAATTACGTTCAACAGTAATGGTACTCACTGGGGTCATATAGGCCTTGTACAAAGAAAAAAAACAGAGGTTCATAATGATTACCCAGGCGGTGCCGCCCAGTGTTCCGGTAAACTCATACCATTGCACCCATCGGGGCATGGTGGCAAAAACATTCCCCAGGTTTAGCCAGCTCCAGCTCAAATCCCAGTCCAGGTGCAAAAACTCAAAACTTATCCAGAAAATAAGCAGGGACAAAGCACCCTGGTTGCCTGGCAACACTCTTCGGGCCACATGCATGAGGTAAAAGGGGATGGCCATGAAAAATGAATTGAGAAAAACTGCCATTAGTACACCCGGGAAAGACGCAAAAAATATCCACCAGGTGGTTAGAAGATTAAAAATAGCAAAGGAGAGCCAT